>JAFGOB010000136.1 GCA_016926695.1 Dehalococcoidales bacterium
ACCACCACAACATAGCGGGAAGGCATAAGTTGTCACGTGGGTTCATTGACTTCATAGGGTAGCTGTCCCCGCTGCCTGCTTTGGCTCACGATGACAAAACTACCCTATCATTTATAAAACTGCGCGAAGAAATATATAGTCACGTCGGTTCATTACCTTCATCCGGCAGCCCTCCTGCCTGCTTTGGCTCGCAAAGACGAACAACTATATTGCCCGAATTTACAGGCCACGGTGTTGTATAACGATGAGCCAGCGTTGGGAAGAAGAATGAAAAACTGGGTTCGGTCTTGACATATCATCCGGACTATTTTTAAGACTGAGGGGAATCCGGTTTTCCGGTTATTTTTTCTTCTGCGTCCGCCTTAGTACAACCTTGACGCGCGTGAGCAGCTCGATCAGAGAGAAGGGCTTGGTCATGTAGTCATCCGCGCCGATGTCCAGGCACTTCGACTTGTCTTCCGCGCTGTCGCGCGCGCTGAGCATGATGATCGGCACCGAAGACCACTCCCTGACCCGCCTGCATACCTCTACCCCGTCCATCTTCGGCATGACGATATCCAGGATGACAAGATCAGGAGGTTGCTGCTCGATCAGCCGCAAGGCCTCCTCTCCGTCACCGGCGGTCTCAACTGTGTAATCCCTGGCTTCCAGATTGACCCGTACGAATTTCCTGATCGAGGGATCGTCATCCACTACCATTATCCGCGGCGCCGTCATATTCGTTCACTCCGGTATAAAAAATATATATATGACGTTAGTGCAAAAAGGTCTGTTACTCAATTGTATAACCACTGTGCTGGAGTCCGCCGCAGGCGGACGAAGCATCTCAGGGCGGGGTGGATTTTGATTTTAATACCTTTTTGCAGGACAGCCATATATTTATTATAACGGTAAATAACAGGTGATTTAAACGGGATCTGTCAAAAAAAGACATCCGGCGGATATAGGAAAAAAGTCATAAGGACTTTAATCCCGGCCCCGCTGGTATACCATGAGACAAATAGTTATGAGCAGTGAGTTTTGAGTTATGAGTTTCGAGAAAAGGGAAAGCCGCTCCCTCTCCCCGACGTGGGAGAGGTCAGGTGAGGGGGCACATTATAGAGGGGCAAGGGATGCTGCCGTTCTGACCGCCACGCCTGATTTCAGGCACGGATTGCGAGGGGGTCGCTGAAACATCCCTATACTACCACAAAAAAAGGCCATTTTCCACTATTTTGAAGCTGCGAGGGGGTATCCACTTTTTCAGCATTTTCAGTAGTTTTTTATGAAAAATATTATGTTAATGTCGTGTGCCGTCTTCATCAATTCTTAATATTTGTCTGTTACAATTCCACAGATCGTGTTTGAAGCCCGTTTCCGGCGCTGTTATAATTGTTCTAAGTGCTGTATTGTTATCTTTTCTGATAATATACTTCTGCAATTACTGAATTCGAACGGAGAATGTGTTGGTCTCAGATTCTGCCCCCCTGCCTGAATCCACGGGAAAAGCATCCGTCCAGCCGGCAGGCGTCCTGCTGAATAAGTACGCCCTGCTGACAGCCCTGGTCCTGCTGCTGCTGGCTGCCTGGGCGGGGCAAACGGTGGTGGTGATTATCCTGGGACTGGGACTCTCCGCGGCCGGACTGTCCCTGCTGTGGAGCCGCCTGGCCTTAAAAAACCTGAGCTGCGAACGGCGCCTCAGCGAAGACAGGGCCTTCCCCGGTGAATACCTGGAACTGAAGCTCAGGCTGGCCAACCGGAAAGTGCTGCCGCTTCCCTGGATACAAATCAGCGACGAGGTGCCGGAGGGATTCGTTACGGACGCCTCAGCGGCGGAAGGCTCCCGCCCCGGGTTCTCACTGATCTCCAGGAATAGCTCGGTGATGTGGTACTCGGCGGTGAGCTGGCGCTACCGGCTTCAGTGCCGGCGGCGCGGCTACTATCCGCTGGGCCCCCTGACTATCACCTCCGGCGATATCTTCGGCTTTTATCCACGCACCGGGACTTATCCCGGCAAAGACTATATCACTGTCTATCCCAGGCTCTTCTCTTTCACCCTGCCCGTCATACCCTCGCTCTACCCCCTGGGCGAGACCAGGACAGACCAGCGCCTGTTCGAGGACCCTTCCCGCACAATCGGAATCCGCGACTACAGCCCGGGCGACAGTCTGAGGCGTATTCACTGGAAGGCCAGCGTCCGCCGGGGAGAACTACAGGTCAAGGTGTTCGAGCCTTCCACCACCCTCCAGGCCGGGATTTTCCTGGCAATCGACAGTTACCAGGACAACGGCGTCTGGAAGCTGGATGAGATGGAAACAGGCATCAGCACCGCCGCCTCCCTGTCCAGCCTGCTGCTGGACAAGAAGAGCCAGGTGGGACTCTTTGCCAACTCCAGGCTGGCGGACTGCGGACGTCCGGCCCGCATCAGGCTGTCCACCGGGATCGATCAACTGCTCCGGATACTTGATTCACTGGCCAAAGTAGTACCCGTCGTCAGCCAGCCTTTCGCGGAATTCTTCCAGGAGGAACGCCGCAGCCTGGCACTGGGCACAACCCTGATATTCATATTTTCAGCAGTTCCGGAATCCATGCAGGGCGTATTCCGCGAGCTTAAAGAGCGGGGTTACGAAATAACGGTCTTTCTGACCGGAGAAGGCGGAGGAGACGGCCCCTTTCCGGATATCAATATGTTCCGGGTATCCTGTCCGCCTGAAAAAAAGGACCCGGAAATTCGAGCGATTTAATGAAGTTATCCAAAAATGCGCTGGTCTATATCACGCTCTTCGGGATGGAGGCCTGCTGGTTATATGCCGTTCTGTGCGCGGCCAATCATTCCGTCGGCGGTGTACTCAACGTCGCACTCCTCCTGTCCGTAGCGTTTATTTCCCTGGGCATCTCGGCCCTGTCGAAGCTCTTGCGCTGGCCGAAGTCAGTCCTGACCGCGCTGGGCTGGGCGTTCTGGCCGGTATTCATGCTCCTGATGGTCAAAATCCAGCTTTTCCCCGGCCTGAGCTTTGCGGACAGCGCCTGGCTGGGTTCCATTCCGCACGCCTTCTCACGCATATTCTACGAATTCGAAGCCCCGCTGCTGATATTCCTCGCCACACCCGTATTGTGGTGGCTGGGACGCAGGATGTCCGGCTTCAGGCCCGATTTCTCTACCGCCATAACCGAAACTCAGCTCGGGGTGGTAATCCTGGTCATCGTCTTTTTCAGCATCTACCAGTTGAAACTGGAAATGCCCGGCTCCACCGGCCTGGCCCTGATTTTCTTTTTCTTTGCACTGCTGGGCATAGCGGTGTCCCACGCACGGGGTGAAAGCTGGTTCTTTTCCTCTCAAAAAAGTCACTGGCTGGGCATAACCCTGGTCCTTATCGGGCTTATACTGGCGCTGGGCCTGGTGGTCAGCCTGATTTTTACCCCCGACCTGATCCAGTTGATCATTGATGCCGCCACATGGGTCTGGAGCATGATCGAGAGGCTGATGACCTTTTTCGCCAGCCTTTTTCCGGCCTCATCCTACGAGCCCCCCGAGGGGGCGGACATGCCCGCCATGCCCTCCACCGAAATGGAAAACAACGGCGGGCTTCAGGTGCCCGAATGGCTGAAACCCAGCCTCACGCTGGTCTGGGAAATAATGGTGCTGGGCCTGGTGGTCTTCACTATCTGGAGGATCTCAACTCAAATATTCCAGTGGCTGCGGCGCCGGGCGCCGGGCGGAGCCGAGGAGGTCGAATCACTCAAAGGCAGCTTCTGGAAGGACCTGCTCGGTTTTTTAAGAGGCCTGATATACAGGCTGCTGAGAATCAGGCCCAAAACGCGTGAAGATAACGGAATTAAAAATTTGCCGCCCCAGGCGGTTACGGTCCGCCAGCTTTACGCCCAGCTCCTGCGCTGGACAGCCGCCGGAGGGTTTCCCCGTGAAAATCACCAGACGCCGGAGGAGTACCGTGATATGCTGTACCGGCTGATACCGGAGAAAGAAGAATACCTGGACTTCATCACCAGGGAATATATAAACGTGCGCTACGGCTCCGGGATACCGGCGGAGGATACGCTGATACGGCTGAAGGAAAGCTGGCACGAGCTGAAAAAGAGCGGTATCAAGAAGAAGGGCAAACAACCGAATACACACTGAAGGATAAAACGAATGGAAACAATGCATAACACGTCCGGAACCGGGACGACAAGCAGTATCAAGGAGACCGCCGACAGGATAATTGACGGCGTCAGCAAGGTAATCGTGGGTAAAGAGGAGGTGACCAGGCTCACGCTGACTGCGCTGCTGTGCGAGGGCAACGTCTTGCTGGAGGACGTTCCCGGAGTGGGCAAGACCATGCTGGCCAGGGCCATAGCCAGGGCGCTGGGCTGCTCCTTCCACCGCATCCAGTGCACGCCCGACCTCCTGCCTTCGGATGTAACCGGCATCCAGTTCTATAATCAAAAGAGCGGCAATTTCGAGTTTCGCCCGGGACCCATCATGACCAACATAGTGCTGGTGGATGAAATCAACCGGGCCACTCCCCGCACCCAGTCCTCCCTGCTGGAGGCCATGCAGGAGCAGCAGATAACCGTGGACATGGAGACAATTAAGCTGCCCAGGCCGTTTTTACTGATTGCCACACAGAACCCCATCGAGCTGGAAGGCACCTTTCCCTTGCCCGAAGCGCAGCTTGACCGCTTCATGCTGCGCCTGCGGCTCGGCTATCCCTCCGAAATAGAAGAGGGTAAGATACTGCACCTCTATCGGGAAGGTAATCCTATGGAAAGCCTGGAGAGCATCACCGGTATCGCGGAGCTGGTAGAACTCCAGAAAATATGCCGCGGGATTTACGTGGATGAGTCGGTGCGCGGCTATATCGTGTCGCTGATACGCGCCACACGGGAGCACCCCGACATCAAGCTGGGGGCCAGCCCGCGCGCCGCCCTGGGACTGAACCATGCAGCACAGGCCTGGGCCGCCATGCAGGGCAGGAGCTTCGTCACGCCGGACGACGTTAAATTCCTGGCTGTTCCCGCCCTCTCCCACAGGATCATTGTCAAAGCCGAAGCCCGCCTCAAGGGACACCTGACCGAGGAGCTTGTCAGGGAGCTGCTGGACAAAGTCCCGGTGCCCGTTGAGGACAAAAAATAGGAGGCCGGCTTATGTTAGTATTGATTAAGCGGCAAAGGCGGGGATATAATTATGCATAATCGGTTGAATCACCCATAAATATAAAGGAGGTTGTTTGATGGCAAATACATCTGAAGAAATCACCCCGGCCGCCTACAGGCAAATAATGACGGCGGTGGTACACGCTTCAGCCGTGGGACTCGGAGAATTGCTGAAGAGCTGCAAGACCGACTCCGAACGCGCAGACCTGATCCGTACTTATGTCAATAAAATCCGCTTCTACCCGGACCAGACGGGCTATTTCTTTGTGTATACTATGGATTGCGTAAACATAGCCCTGCCCAATCCCAACGAATGGCAGGGCAAGAACCTCTACGATCATAAAGACTCGCACGGCAAATACGTCCTGCGCGAACTGGCTGAGGCCGCTAAAAAGGGCGGGGCTTTCGTGGAGTATTACTGGCCCAAACCCGGCGTCAAGGGAGAGCAAAAAAAGCTCGGCTATACGGAGACCATCCCCGGCACCAGCTATTTTATCGGTACCGGCGTCTATCCGGCTGAGTAGACAGATTTATTAGTTCACCCTCACCCTGACCCTCTCCCGTCAAGGGAGAGGGGACTGAAACTGCTTTCCTCTCCCCTGCGTGGGAGAGGACTAAGGTGAGGGGGCATGATTTATACCCTTTTTACCCTTTCTCCGTTTTCTCATGATAACGAAGAACCACACTGCCGCTATCAAAAAGACCGCCACTATCAATGCCAGGACTATTATCCACCACTGAAATATACTTTTTTCCGTTGTACCGATAAGCCCGAACATAGACAGGCCGTCTGAAGAATGACCTTCAAACAAAGCGCGACCGTTTTCATCATAGCCGAGAAAAATCGTCTCCAGTACCTGCCGATTCCCGGCCTGCGGATCATAGCGGAATATACGGACTGCCCCGGCGCCTCCCCTGCTCTCCACCCAGGTCCGGCTAACTCCCATGGTGATATCCGCACAGTTCAAATGAGTGGTATTGTCCAGGTTTGTACTTTCAATATTGATGATATAGGCGATGGAAATATCTTCCGGGCCGGCACTTGCGGCAGCCGCTCGGAATGCTGTAACCGTTTCCAGGTCTGCTTCCAGCAGCGTGGTTATTTTAACCCTGGCCATTTCAGGCAGAGTTTTGATATCAAGACAGATAGCACTCGCTACTGTACCCTGACCGTGATTAACTGAAGCAAAATCCCTGACGGAAAAACCGGATTTCGCCTTGATTGAAATAACCCCGGCGACCGCTCCATCTCCCGTGCCCAGGGCATTTTCCGTCTCGATAATAAAGGTCGTGCCCAGATCGCCGAAATTATCTACAATCTGAAGCATCGAACCCTGACCCGATATCACCGATGAAGGAGGAATCTCCAGGCGGTTGTCCTTAAAGACAATTCCTGCCGCATCTTTGAAATAAGCTAAAACCGCTCCTTCCTCGAGCGCCACAGGAATATTCAGGGCGATATCAGCCCCCCTTCCTGAGAGGGTTATCAGCCCGCCGGTAACCATAATGGTATTACCCCGCCTATCCGCCGCTTCCGGTTCCCGGCTGGTGTCGATACCGGCGATAGCCATCTCAAACCCCGTTACAGCAGGAGAAGGG
>JAFGOB010000137.1 GCA_016926695.1 Dehalococcoidales bacterium
AAAAAACTGGTATTCGAACGAAATTAGATTCACAATATTGAGACTTCGAGCGTAGATGCTTAATATCAACTTTTTGGAAGATCCGTTATAAAAGTAAATCAGATATTGAACTATTGTTTATATCCAATAATTATGATAGTGGCTATACCGCTGAAGCAATAGAGGCTGCAAAACAGATTTTAATAGAAAAATACGGTGGTTTAACGGATTTTGTTTCAATCTGGGATAAGGAAATACAAAAATTATTAGAATTAGATAAGAAATGTAGTTTATGTAGTTGCGAAAAAATTGTATACTCTGAAAAAATCTATTTTTGTGCTGAAGATGAAATCGACGTTAAAAAATCTGTTCCTGGGGTTATAGCTTTAGTGGCATTCGGAATCGGATATACTAAACATAAAATTCAATATAAGGCAGATGAATTTAAACTATGTAATAATTGCTTGAACACACATTTAACTGCTAGGAAAGATTGTACAGTGCCAGAAATACAATGGGAAGAATATTATAAACATCCTCTTTATCAAATGTATAGTTTATTCGGATTTAGGGAAATTAGACATTAACAAAACATCAGCCACTATGTTTGATTTTATAGGAAAATTCGTCGGATTATTGTAAAATTAGGATTTCATCGAATCTATTAGCTGCTGCCTCCGGTAATCCCGATGCTATATGGCTGTAAGTGTAAAGAGTAATTTGAAGACTGGCATGGCCAAGTCTTTCCTGGACTATCTTAGTGTGTAATCCCTGCTTTAGTAATAATGATGCATGACTATGCCTGGCATCGTGTAGACGAATTCCCTCTAGTCCGGTGATAGTGGACTTCACTGCGAATAACATGTTCACAATACCCTCGCTGCCAGACAGGTGTTTCCGGTGTTTTCCTGAGTTGATTGATTCTTCGCGCAGAAAAGGTTTTAAAGGCACGGACTATTTCATGCAGCTAATACGGTCTGGTAGGGACGGGTTTCGAACCCGTCCGCCCTGACATCTGGATGGTAATGATGCTATGGACTTGATCGGGCATCACGACGAATATTCAAGGGCTTAAGGCGGGCAGGTGCCTGAACAGGTTCAAGAAGAGACACGCGCCCTACGTCTGTGTGGAGCATCTTATTGCCATGATGTATGGATATTCTCAGCCGGTACAATCACTCATGTGAAAACCTGGATTCCCGGAAGTTGAATGAGGTCAGGCGCCTGCCGTTATTCAGTACCATTATTGCCTGTACCGGTCTCTGTCTCTCAATAAGTTGAAGGCCGTCCTGCGGGCCCAGGATCAGGGCTGCTTTGGAAAGCGTTTCCGCCAGAACGGCCGTCCCGGCAATGACCGTGGCTGATATTACCCCGGAGTCTGAAGGGAGGCCGGTACGAGGGTCGATGAGATGATGTTTAAGCATATTGTTGGTCCGCCACCGGCGTTGAGTGGTGGTGGATGTGCAGACCGCCTGGCCTGACAGCCTAAGGACGCCGAGGTCTGGTTTCCTGTTGAGCGGGTCTTTTATTCCAACGGTCCAGGGAGACCCGTCTGCCTGTACCCCTTTCGCAATAATATCTCCCCCGGCGTTAACGGCATAATTCCGGAACTTTTCCAGATAGCGGCCTGCCCGGTCCACCGTCCAGCCTTTGGCGATTCCCCCCATGTCGATGCCGCATCCCTGCGGCAGATAGATGGAAAGTGTCCCGGTGTCCATTAAAATATCCCTCCAGGTATGCCCGGGCGGATTATTCTTCTCCATAGGTGTCTTGCGGGGGATATCCAGCAACTCGAAACTGCGGTCGTATCCGGCGGATATCAGTCCGGGCAGGATGGTGGGGTCGAAGATGCCGCCGGTGAGCTTTGCCGAGCTAAGTGCCGTCATTACGATCTCATATAGTAGTGGCGAGGCTTTGAATTCCTTACCGGCTGACTGGTTCAAGCGTGACAGCTCACTATCGTCGCGAAAACGGCTGAGCTGCTGCTCCATTTCCATGAACAGGTACTCTACCCGGCGCAGGGCCTGCTCCGCCTCCATCCCCTGCGTTTCCGGTGCATTGATGATCACCTCTATGCCGGTGCTCATGGCGCTGAATGACCGGGAGAATTCAACCAGATTAATCACCGTCGCTTATCCCGGGCTCGCTGCTGCGGTGGAATCCGCTTTTTATCAACGGTTTTATCTGCGGGCGGGCGTTAGTCCACGATAAATTTGTTGAGTGTATCGATATAGGTTTTATCATAGTAGGATCCCCCGGTTTGCAGCCGGTAGTCCGTAAAATTCCGGGGCATTTCCCAGTGATAGATGATATCTATTTGCCGGCCGGGCGGAATAGCCGGATCTGAATCGTAGAAACAGCTTTCAAAGGACTTGCCGTTATTGGTAGCCGGCCAGGCCAGTACCCATTTGTCCAGGGCCACGACCATCTCGCGAAACTCATCCGGACGGTACCAGATATCTCTGCTGGTAAGGTAGGGCAGCTTCTCCGGGGCCGGCCAGTGGATCCATTTCTCAAACCTTTTTCTGGCTATACTGTCCAATCTGGGCACCTGTCCCCAGACCGCCATTAATATCGCGCTTTTGGTAACTATCGAAAAATCGTGAGCGTTTTTATCTCCCCTGCCGGCTTTTTTGGCCATTCTTTCATAAACCGATTCAATTTGGTACCGGTACGCATAGATTTTGCCGCTTCCCAGCACCGCCTGCCTGAAATCGGAGTAATAAGGCCGGATATTCCTCAAGACCTGCTTTATGCGGCCGGCTTCCGTCAGTGCGGGGTTTTTTACATCGAGATAGCTTAATAAACTGCATATCCTGGAAACCGTGTCATCGATGTTCTTTTCATCCAGTATACTCTGTCCGTCTTTCTCAAGACCCGTTTTGTAGTTCCAGAACACGGAGAAAGTAACGGTATCCGCAGCGGGAGCTACTGTTCTTTTTTGATAGGCCAGGATATGCTTGCGACAGATTTCATACTTTGGCAGCATGGTTGGGTTGTTCCTTTTTTGTTACAACTTTACCATAACGCCAGCTTCCGGGTCGAATACGCGGTAGGGATATTCCTGCGGGGGTTCGCTGACAGAATCCAGGCAGGCCACGTCTTCATGCGGCATTTCCCAATCGCCGGCCTGGATGATGTCCTTGAACTGATCGATAGCCCGGACACCCGTGATAACGGAACACACCCCGGGCTTTCTCAGCACGTAGCCCAGCGCGGTCTGGACCAGGCTGATATTGTGTTTTTGACTGACCTTTTCTATTTCATCCACGATGGTAAATATTCTTTCCATTTCGACGGCGGAAAAGGACTCCTGCCGGTCCTGAAAACGAGTACCTCTGGGCCAGGGCTGGTTGCGGCGGTATTTACCGGCCAGCATTCCGCCGTGCATGGGGCTGTAAGCCAGGATCGGGACTCCCTGGTCGAGACAGACGGGTACCAGCTCATATTCCAGCCAGCGGGTGCCCAGTGAATACTTGGACTCCAGGGTTGAGAATCTTTGCCAGCCGCAGCGGTCGGAAATCGAAAGGGCTTTCATCAATTGCCAACCGGCGAAATTGGAGCAGCCGAAGTGGCGTATCTTGCCATCCCTCACAAGGTCATCCAGCGCCCGCAGTGACACCTCCAGGTCGGTGTCCCTATCAAACTCATGCATTTCGTATATGTCTATATAGTCTGTACCTATTCTCTTCAAGCTGGCCTCACAGCCCTCGATAATATGTTTACGGGACATACCTCCGTCATTCGGCCCCGGTTTCCGGGCCGGACTGATTTTGGTTATCACGATGGCATCTTTGCGGCGGCTGCCGATAGCCCTGCCGAATACCTCTTCCGAGACCCCGTAGGAATATCTTTCGGCTGTATTGAAAAAATTGATGCCTGCATCCAGGGCCATGCTGATAATATCGCTGGCTTCTTTCTGCTCGATCCGGCCGGAAGAAACATAGACACCGACCGCACCGAAATTAGCCACACCCAGGCATATCTCAGAGACCTTTAATCCAGTCTTACCCAGAAACCGCATCTTCATTCCACTTACGTCCTTCTCTTCTTGATGTTATAGCCGGTATTTTTTTACGGCTGTGTTCATAAACAGTGCATCGCGTTCTTCGGAAGAAAAACTGCGGGAAAAATGTTTATAGGCATTCCAGAGTAAAGTATAGGAATACGAAGTCCTGTCAACCGGGAAATTACTCTCGAACATGCAGCGCTGCACTCCGAATTGCTCCAGGCACCATGTGAAACAGGGTGTGATGGCTTCGGCAATCTCTTCCGAACCGGGAGGCGCCGGGCGTTCGTGCCATCCGAAGCCGCATACAGGCATGCCCAGGCCTCCCAGTTTCACCGATACATTGGGGCATTGCGCCAGCCCGGCCATCCCCTTTTTCCAATTTTTCATTACTGCATTCCTGTCCCGGGGTAGCCCGATACCGATCGGTCCTCCCGCATGCTCCAGTATTATGGGAATTCCCGGGAACGTCCGGGCCAGGTCCGCCAGTTCGCTCAGCTGCGGGTGAAAGAGAAAGGTCTCGAAGACCAGGTCGTAATTTTTCAGCGCGGCGAAACCCTCGCGGAATTTTCCCTCCGACAACAGCCCCGGCCCGCCCGCGGAGCTAAGTATGTTGCGGTCCTCACTCCAGTTAGCCATCTGGCGGACGCTGCGAAAACGGTCGCTGGCTGCCATGTGTGCTTCCAGCACCGTGGCTACTGCGCTGCCCAGCGTGAAATCCGCAAAACCCACGATGCCGCCGGCAACCCTGGTCCGCCCGTATTGCCGGAGCATGTCGGAAGCTGTTAATGCATGGACAAACCTGGTTTCCTCTACCGGTTCCAGGGGCTGGAGAATGCCTTTTTTCCGTACCGACTCATTCTCCACGAAAACCGTCCGGACGATGTTGTGTCCGCCGTCGAGATCCCTGAATAATTCCGTCAATAAATAGCGCCACCCGGGCATGTCCCAGAGGTGATGATGCGCATCACAGATGGGTAGCTCAGGATCAACAGGGTCTTCTCTGGTCAGCGCCAGCCATTCTTCATGTCCGTTCATCATATTTTCTCTCTTATTGGTATACGAGCGGTACGAATCATCAAGATTGTATCGTTTGTATAAATAAATATACTATATTTTAAGACATATTAAACTAGCTGTTAACGGTTGTCAATGCTCATCCTTATCTATCTTTCGAGGAAAACAAATGGTGAATAGCTGGTCTGGTTCTATTTAGCCTGAAAAAGGACTTATATACCGGCTAAATTTTGTTATTTTCAAGCATAACTTCCTATGGTCATGCCCGAATCAGGCATGACAGCGGAATTAGAGGCAGGTATGGAGTTTTAAAGATGAAGGGAGGCTCTTTTTAAAAATCAGTCCTCAAAAGCCATTTTGGCGATATTGAATAATTTTACAGGATAGATGGCGTCATAAGGCATTTCCATGCCTTTGAAGATTTGCTCAAGCGTTTCCTTATTCGGTGTTTCCCAATCACAGAAAAACTTGCCGTCAGCAAAACCACAATAGGTAAGATTGTACTTGACGCCGGGTGGAAGTTGGGACAGTTTCTCCATTGCTCCTGACATGGCTTCTTTCCAGTTTTCCTCAGTATAGGGCATTGTGTGAACAGCTATAAACCTCGGCATGATAAATACCTCCCAATTAGATTTACTGATAAATACTACGGGAAGAAATGTCCGGTTTATATCTAAAATTGAACTTCGTGTTCTCCACGTCGCGGGAAAAATTTCAGGAGAAGGATTTATTAACATAACAATATAATGAAGTCAATACCCATGTAACCCCGTGTGGATAATCAGGTAAAATACACCAGTCAAAATAAGTTGCAGATTTCTAATCCGGCCTCCTGAACCGTTGAATATTGACGGGACTATACAGAAAAATCATCATCGGGATGCCGGGAATGTGAATAACAAACCCATTGAACGCAGACCATTATTGTATTTCCTTCTCCCGTTATCATTCCTCCCGCGTTATCTTGACCGCCTGTTCAGCCTGACGATAACCCCGGCGACAACCAGCACCAATACGGCCAGCAGGGGTACCAGCACCCGCGATTTATTGATTGTATTCACTTCACCACCGACAGACTGGTGGACCGCCGGGATGACAGTCAAATACCGGCTGGTGTCCGGACCGGCGACGGAAAAGTTGGCATCCCCGGGATAGCCGTAGCTGATGGAATAGGGAGATCCCGGAACAGATAACTCCATGGTATAAAAAACGGAGGAAAAATTCCCGTTGAGGGCGTTGACAGGCGCCGGCTGGGTTACACCATTCAAAATGATAATCACATCACCAGTAGGGTAAAGTGAATTGCAACTGATAGTGCCGCCCAGAGTGGTAAATAGTGTACCGGCTTGAATAGCCGGATGGCCTAAATTGCTGAAAACGGGCGCAGCCGGAGTGATGTCAGCCGTAGCGGTGGGTTGAGTTACGGAATAGTTGCCGGCTTCAGCCCCTTGAATGGTCAGACCTGACACGGTTACCTGAATATCCTCACCCACCCCGGCGCCGGCAAAGGTCCCGGTAGCGGAACTCGTGTTCAAGGTAACGATATCGTCCCCGATCACCCCCGCCAGGAAAGCAGTGGAGGTATTCAAGGCAGCCGTGGTATTGCCGTCGTAGACCTTGTTTTCAGCCGTGATGCCGCTGACGGTGAGGGCTTTGGCCGTAATATCCGCCGCAGCGGTGGGCTGGGTAAGGGTATAGTTGACGGCATCATCTCCGCTGATGGTCAGCCCGGAAATGTTCACTGTTTTGCCGCTTCCCGCCGCCGCGTCCTCGAAGGCGCCGGAGGCCCCGCTGACATCCAGGTCAACTGTTTCTCCTGTCACCACCCCCACCAGGGAAGCAGCGGAGGTATCCAGAGCAGCCGTGGTGTTGCCGTCGTAGACCTTGTTTTCAGCCGTGATGCCGCTGACCGTCAGCTCTTTAGCCGTAATATCGGCCATGATAACGGGCTGTACGAAGATATATTGACCCGCATCAGCCCCGCTGAGGTCTAATCCGGTTACAGTCACCGGCTTTTCCATACCTACATTTTTATCGGCGAATATACCTGTAGCTGACGTGGTCACCAGATCGACGCTGTCTCCCTCTGTCAGGCCCAGGAACCAGGCGCCGGTTGTGTCCAGAACAGCCGTGGTGCCGCCGTCGTAGACCTTGCCGGCTGTAATACCGATCATGGTCAGGGCCGGGGAGACCAGGGGATAGCTGTCCTCTCCGCCTTTGGTGGTGATATAAGGGAGATCGGTATCCCCGACACCGTCGCCGTTTTCATCGCTTCCATAGTAGTCGCTGTAGTAGTTGCCCAGATAGCCCGAATAAGTGCCGCCGCTGTATAAATAGGTCATTTCCTCCGGTGAGTGCCAGGTATTACTCAGAGCGCTTCCGAACTCATCGAAATATATATTCCGGTAATTGTTGAGATTGTTAAGGTAGAAATAATTATCGTTACTCTGGGTAGCGAAGGCATTCACCAGGAGGCCGCTGTAGGAGTTAAAATTGCAGATGTTGCTATAGATAGTATTGGAGGAAGAGTCCCACAGGAAGATGCCGGAGAACCCGTTTGAGTTGCCGGTATTGCCATAGATGGTATTGTTATCCGAATCGGTGAGGAAGATGCCTGCCTCGGTATTGGAGCTGCAGTTGTTGTGGTATACCCTGCACAGGCTGCAATTTTCGAGCAAAATAGCATTATCCGTACCGGTGATATACAGGTTTTTTACCGTGACACTGGTGCACCCGTTGAGAACCACCTGCCCCGCATCAACGCCGTCGATCACTTCATTTGAAACGCCGTCACGGTAAATCAGGGGCAGACCGTTGACGGTGTTGCCGGTAACAACAAGGTTGCTGCATTCATCGACCACCAGTCCGTCATTGATAAACATGTTGTTTTCGATGATATTATTCATGTCGTTCGACTGGAAGATCCATATACCGTCATCCAGGTTTGAGTTGAAGGTATTGCCGGAAACGGTGTTGTCCGCCAGACCGGTATCCCCTGGACTCTGGCACATGTACAAGCCAACACCTCCCGATACATAGCCTGAGCCGTTCATCGCGCAGGTATTGCCGGAGATGGTGTTCCCTCCAGAATTGATCAGGTAAATTCCGATATCGTAGTTGTGATGACAGTTGTTGCCGCAGATGGTGCAGTGGTCCACTGAATCAAGATGTATCCCCGTATCACCATCTGTGAATGTCAGGTTTACCACGGTTACATGGTCGGTATTTATTTTGCAAACAGGCTCGTTCGTTTTTTTGGCCTGGACAACGGTGAGATCCGCTCCATTCTCGGATTGTATAGTGACCTGCTTGTCTACGGTGACATTCTCCGTGTAGGTGCCGTCACGGACCATGACCGTATCGCCGGCGGAGGCAGCATTTACTGCATACTGAATTTTCCCTTCATCGTCGGGGACATATATTATATTCCCGGTGGAATAGGATGTTTCCACCGACCATTCGGACCAGGTGGAATTATAGTCCTGGTACCGGGCATGCCAGTAATACTGTGTATTGGTCTTGAGAATACCTGAGGGAATTTCTATATCTTCCTTGTTGGAAGTATCCAGGCCGGAGTCAAAAACAGGGCTTGAGTAGTTACCCGGGATGGTAGTAACCTGCCACTGTGAAGCGCTGTGAAAATCACCGGTATTCGGGTCGGAGAAAACGGATGCCTCCAGGGTGGGTTTAAGGATCAGGTCTTCAGCGCCGTCTTCAGGGGAAAGATTGGAGGGTTGAGCCGGCGCGAGATTGATCTCGGTGGTGGTCCCCATACCCTGGATGGCGAAGGTGTACGGGTTTTCACTGGGATCGTCATTGGCGATGGTGATATTGGCTGTCCGCTGGCCCAGTAATTGGGGACTAAAGGTTACCTGGAAGGCCGTGCTGTTGCCTATTGGTACCGGCGTCGCCGGAGCGGCCGTCAGGCTGAAATCAGGATCGCCTTCTATTGCTACCAGCGGATCGCCGGTTAGATTCAATACATCCGTACCGGCATTGTTATTGATGGTAAAGGTACGGACAACCTCTCCCCCGGACACATCGGCTCCGCCGAAGTCGGTATGGTCGCTGAGGTTAGGTGTGCTGTCTCCGCAAACAATTTCCAATGAATTTCCCGTCACCTCCATTTCAGGGGCCGGAAGGCTGTTTCCCTGGATATTTAGAACATAGGGATTTTCATCCGCGTCATTGTTGGTTATGGAGATAGCGGCGTTTTTGCCGCCGAGGGTGGTTGGAGAGAAACGTACCGTAAAGTCGGTGCTTTCAGCACCACTTATATTTGAATCAGGCTGGTCTTCAATGTTGAACTGGCCGCTGTCAGCGCCGGTAACGATGAGAGGCGTGGTCAGTGTAAGGTCCCATGTTCCCTGGTTCTCGATAGTGAAGATAACATCCAGAGAACCGCCGTTTTTAACATCTCCGAAATCGTAACTGCCGGATAGGTCTGTCGTGTCCTGTTTGAGGTTGATCTCTATACCCAGGTTCAGGTAGATCACATTTTGTTGGTATGAGTTACCTGTTATGATATCAAGGTCGGTATCGCTGTCTATGTCACCCAGGACAATCGATTCGGTATCTTCGGCTCCGATGCCGAAGTTGACGCCGATATTGAAATGACCGCTGCCGTCATTGATATAGACCACGTTTTGCTGAAAGACATTTCCTGCGGCGATGTCAATGTCACCGTCACTATCCACGTCTCCCGGGGTAACCGGCCAGGTGGCATCGCTGCCGGTACCGAAGTTGACGCCGGGAGTGAAGTTACCGCTGCCGTCATTAAAGTAGACCACATTTTGCCCGAAATAATTTCCCGCAACAAGGTCGAGATCGGTGTCGCCATCCACATCGCCCAGTGCGATCGAACGGGTGTCATCAATTCCGGTGCCGAAATTTTTATCGGTACCGAAACCGCGGGATTGGTCATTGATATAGACCGCGTTTTGTTCCATGCTGTTACCGATGGCGATATCGGGGTAGGTATCCCCATTAACATCCCCCACGGCAACGGTGTAGGTATCATCGAATCCCGTACTGAAGTTTACACTGGTATCAAACCCGCCGAAGCCGTCGTTGAAATAGACTGCGTTTTGATCCAGACTATTTCCCACAACAATGTCGAGATAGCCGTCATTATCCATATCGCCCAGGGCCAGAGAGTCCGTGCCATCCCAGCCGGTGCCGAAATCAACGCTTGTATCGAATCCGCCGGAGCCATCGTTGAGATATATTACATTTTGATCGAAGAAATTTCCCACCACGATATCCAGGTGGCTGTCGTTATCCATATCCCCCAGAGCGATCGAGCAGGTCCAATCGACACCGGTGCCGAAGCCGGCGGAGTCATCAAATCCTCCGGAGCTATTGCCAAAATAGACCACGTTTTGCTCTGCTGCATTTCCCACGGCAATATCCGGATAGCCGTCTCCGTTCAAATCCCCATATGCGACTGCGCAGGTAGCGTCAGATCCTGTGCCGAAATACAGGCTGTTTACCCCGGGACCGCCGTTGGCGGATATCACGGACAACTGCCGGCTGAAGGGTACCGGCAATATCCACGTTAGCAGAAGAATACAGATCGCAATAATAATGGCTGTAGTCCTGAGTAGTCTTTTGAAGGTTGAAGCTTTCATCATGCTTTCTCCTTTAGCAGTTAAACCGGCGGGCTACTAGCTATGTTTAAAACAACTTTAACGGGTAAAATTCCAAGTTGAAACCAGGACAGATTAAGAAGACCTGTAAAAAATGTCACCCGTTTTATAACAGATTAACATCAAAAACCGCAGGAAACGTAAGTGTGCTGTTTTTTCTCCTTCCGTAAGGAAGGCTTCATTTATATATACTCCAGGATGATTTCAGGATGATTGGAACAATATAGTACAAATGTAATCGTTATTTTATACATTTGTCATCAAGTTGTCAAGTATATTACTGGTATATTTCTTCACGGAAATTTTGTATGAAACATTAAGCTGGCATTATTATAGCAACTGAAACAATACAAACAATAATTCAGCCTTTACCTGAGACCTCAGATTCAAGAGACTCTCACGTCGGGCTAAGACCTCCTCAGAGTGGACTGAATATGGTACTTTTTCAGCAGTCTCTTTCGGGAATATAACAGCTTCAGTAGCGAGGGGATTTATCATGTACCAGTCATATGGCGCCCGGCCTTATCCGGCTGCTCTTGAATGGAAAGTTGGCAGGAAATACGCTAACATATAATAGAAGCTGAGGGTAGAGCAGCTACCACATAACATTTAAGCGGGTTACCTGTGCGGGTATATCCGCTTGATCGAAGGATGAGATTGAATGGGCCGTTTAATAGAAAAAGTGAAGCGCGTACGTCAAACCGAACCTCAACCGATGGGTTTTGTGCTGGGTAAAGCCGCTTCAGGAAAGATCAGGATGCCGCTGATAGCCTGGATCCAAAGCGAAAACAGGGAGATTATTAACGCGATTCCGGACTATGTACAAGCGGTAATGGTTGAGGTAAGCAAGGCAGACGACCTGGAGGCACTGGATAAGGTTTGCGATTCCAGTGAAAAAGTAATTGCAGGCGGATGGCTCAGGGGAGCCGGAAGCGGGATTCTGAAAAAGGCCTTTAGCGCAGCCTGCGATTTCATGGTCTTTCCTCCCGCAACGGCCGTAAATATGGTCCCGAAGGAAAAAACAGACTGTATCCTGGAGCTGGATGCCGACCTGGACGATGGGCTCATCAGGGCAGTCAATGATTTACCGGTTGAAGCCGTTTTAGTCTTTGGAAAAGAGGTGGATAAGACAATTACGCTGAGCCGGTTGATGCAAGTCCAGCGGGTGACGTATCTGGTCAGTAAACCCGTGCTGATGTGTGTTTCTTCTTCTTATTCCGAAACGGAAATGCAGGCCCTCTGGGATGCCGGTATCAGTGCTGCGGTACTGGATCTATCCGGCGAGAAGCCCCTGGAAAAACTGGCTTATTTCGCCGGTGTCATTGAGAAACTTACTCCGCCGGCCTTACGCAAAAAAGATCGTATCCGCCCCATCCTGCCGCACCTCCAGGCGGAGCCTGAACCGCCGCAAGGCGATGAAGAAGAGGAAGAGGACGAATAGCCGGGTAGCTGAATCAATACACATACAGCAGATAATGATACACCTCCCTACTGTCCTGATGCTGCTGCGGCAACCTCCGGCTGCTTCCTGTCTACATCTCCGCTATAATTCGCTGGCTTGACTTATACTGTTTTCAAACAGTAAAATAAACGCTATGCTTAAAGCCAGAGTTTTCTTAACACTGGGTGTGTTGACTCTTTTGATTTCCTCATTACCTGCCTTTTTTACGCTTTCGAGCCGTGCCGGCGACCTGCAATGGACTAGGCTTAATATACCTGCCGACGGTGTGTCCGGTAACTGGCTTTTAGCGGATGGGTCGGATATACGTCACCTGACCCTGGCGGCAGACGGCACGCTGTATTGCTGCGCCGATCCGTCGGGCACACAATTCCGCTTGTTCAAATCTGCTGACGGAGGTTTGAGCTGGGCTTACACCGGGCGAGTCCAGTCTGAAATCGTGGATATAGCCGTAAGCCCCTCCGATCCTGAAATTGTGTATTATGCCACATCTGCAAGTGTTTACAGGTCGGCTGATGCGGGAAATAATTTTGATTCTCTGGCATTGAGTCCGGGAGGCGCGGGGAACAACGGGCTGGAGATTGTCTCTATTGACGTTACTTCTTTCGATGACAGCCAGAGAATTGCCGCCGGCGTGTGTGACAGGGCAGAAGGCCGCTACGGAGGTGTTTATCTCCTGGATGAAAGCCTGTCCGAGGACTGGGTGGACCTGGAGATAGGCAGCTATGATGTTTATTGTGTGGCCTTTTCTCCGCGCTATGCCAGCGACCGGCAAATAGTCGCCGTGGCAAGCAATGAGACCGACACTGTTGTTACCACTGATATCAACGGCATGGGATGGGGGAATCAGGCCGGTGATGCCCGACTACATTCACTGAAGCCGCTTTCAGCCGCAATAGCCTTTCCTGAGGACTATAATGCGGATGTTGCATCGGGACAATATATACAGTTCATCGCCCTGGACAGCGGCAGCGGCCTGGGCGGTGTATACCGCCTGGAGGCGAGGAGTTCTCCAGCAGCTTCTGAGATCATCGATCTCAATGCGGGCTCCAGGGAAGGAGCGGGGAACAGGGATATAGCCAGCCTGGCGGTGAAGGGCCAAGCCGCCGGGGCCTTTATCATGGCTGGAATGGCTGATGCCGCAGGTTTATACCTTAGTGAGGATGGAGGCAGTAGCTGGAACCTCAGTGTCAAAAATCCTACCGGTGACTCAGACACCTGCGTTTTGATGGCTGACGATTTCAGTACCAGCCGGAAGGCCTGTGCGGCTACCTGCGGTACGGAAAGTGCTTTTTCGATCAGCAGGGACGGGGGTATAACATGGGACCAGTCCGGGCTAATAGACACCCGTATCACGCATATCCTCGATCTGGCGGTATCACCGGCTTTCGCTTCTGATGGCACCCTGTTCCTGGTCACCGCGGACCTGGAGCACAGCCTGTGGCGAAGCTGGAACGCAGGTGCAAACTGGGAGAGGATTTTTTCCAGCGCACTGCCGCCGGTCGACAGGATAAAAGGGGTAAAGGTCTCTCCGTCTTATCAGCAAAACGGCATTGTGTTGGTGAACGGCGCCAGCGAAGGCCGGCCCGTGATCTGGAGATCAACGGACAGCGGGGACACCTGCATCCTCACATATTCAGTAGACCCGGATACGGGAAAAGATGTAAATATTTATGCCTGGGCGATATCTCCGGAAGATGTAGTTTTCGTGGGCGGCTTTGACGGAGAGAAATGCGTTGTATACCAGAGCGGAGAAGACAGCCTGGCTTATGTGGATAAGGCTGAAGCCGGCAGCAGCATGCCCGCATCACTGGCTCTTTCACCTGACTTCAGCCGGGACCAGGCTGTTCTATTAGGCGATATCAACGGCAATGTATACTACTCGGCGGACCACGGTTGTGTCTTCGAGCCTTTGCCCCTGGATGCGCAGGAGGCGCCCCTGGACGGGACTGTGAGTGTGGCTTTTGACAGCAATTTTGGGCAGAACCATACCGTATATGCTTCAGGCGGCGCCGGTGGAGAGGGGATTTTCCGTTTCGTGATTGGGAGCAGCTTCGAATGGGAGCCGATTGATGACACACTGCCGCAGGGTGCGCAGGTAAGCCGTATCTCTGTCTCCGATGCGGGGGTGCTGTATGGAATATATTCAAGGGACGAAATCAATATCGAGAACAAAGGAGGTCTCGAACGTTCCCTGTACCCCTGTTCACCTTCACCCTGTTTCGAAAGCATTACCGCCGGTCTGGGGGACGGCATCGAGATGAACGGGCTGTGGGTCCGGGACAATACCCTCTGGTCCGTGGATATAACCAGCACAGAGATCATGGTCTACACGGACTTGTTGGTGTCTCCGGTGGAACTGGAATCGCCTCCTGACGGCGCTGCCGGGCTGGAAAAGAGTGCTGTACAGATATCATGGCAGGTGCAGGAAGGAGCCGCCGGATACCAGTGGCAGATAGATACCGACGATAAGTTTGCCGGCATACCCGCGGGCTGTGAAGGGGAGACCGATTCGACGCTGGTAAACCTGCCGTCACTGGATGAGAATACGGTTTATTTCTGGCGAGTCAGGGTGAATTCGCCAGCACTCGGTCCCTGGTCGGAAATACGCTCTTTTGATACCTTCCCGGGTCTTGAGGTTCCCAAACTGTCCTCTCCCGGCTCAGGCTCGCGCAGCAGTTTGCAGCCGGTCTTCAAATGGAGCCTTTGCGAGGGGGCGGAGTGCTATGATCTGGTTGTGGCCGGGGACGAGTCATTTTCCGAAGAGGTGATTCATAAATGCGGGGATAATGCCTGTAACTCGAATGTCTGGAAATGCGACCGCACATTGAAATATGACACAGATTATTACTGGAAAGTCCGTGCCGTGCAGGGTGACAAAACCAGCCAGTGGAGCAGTCCCGGGATTTTTACCACTCAGAAGAAATCATCCGGGTCGAGCTCCGGCGGCGGCAGCGCAGGTTCCGGTTCAAGCAGTACTCCTGCTCCCACTCCTTCACCGTCGCAAACCGCGGAATCAACCTCTGCCCCGGCGTCTTCGCCCTCCCCGGCACCTTCGCTCTCAGAGACTGCTGCCTCCCTTCCGGTTTCTGATCCCACGAATATCGCAGCGCCTTCCCCTTCAAATACCCCCGGACCGCCCGGGACCGGACTGCCGTACAGCCCGGCAGCCGTCACTTCAGCGGCAGCCACTCCCTCGTCCGGGCCTCTCCCATCCGGGGATTCTTTGCCTGTGACCTCAGTGGCCGGGATTCAGAGCCTGGCTATATCCGGTGAAGCAGGCAGTTCAAACTCACGGCTTTTGATAATATTATGCGTGGTACTGGCGGTACTCCTGGCCGGTATGACCTTTATAGTGGTCTATCTGTACAGGAAATTAAGACGCTACTGAGGGAACTTAAATCCATAACACTCTTCACCTTGATCAACCATTAAATTGTCTCAAATAACCCTGGGATTGCGTACCGTTTTGGTGAAAAATCCAGATCGATTAGCCTCTTTTAACGGTGTATCAAGGTTCAGCAGAAGTCACCTTTGTGTATTATGCATCTTCAATCATTTATCTACATATATATAGAATTAACTCAATTATAACTCTAATATAAAGAGTTATGAATATGTATTTACGCTAAAAATGTTAAGATCGGTGATAATTCTATTCCGTTTCCGTTTAAAGCACGACATAAGTACCCCTGAAAGGTTATAATAGTAACGTCTCCGGAGAACACGGAAGACGAAAAAAAACCGGAAAAAGCAGCGTTGTTAAGTGTCGTAAACATATCCAAAGCCTATGGTGAGCAGGTGCTCTTCAGCGGGATGACCTTCAATGTCGGCGCCAGGGACCGTATTGCCGTCATCGGTCCGAATGGATCGGGCAAGACCACTCTTTTTGAAATAATCACCGGCAATATAGCCTCTGATTCCGGAAGTATTGCCAGGCGCAAGGATATTACCATCGGTTATGCCAGGCAGGAGATCACGCCGGAAAGCCATGAAAGGCTGCTGGATCATGTATCGCATGCCTCCACCAGGATCGCAGGGCTGGAACACAGGCTGCGGGTTCTCCAGGAAGCCCTGACCGAGAGCGGCGATGACGGAGATACAGCCCGGCTGATGCGTGAACTGGGGGAGCTGCAACATCGATTCGAGATCGCCGGCGGATACGACGTCGAGCATGAGGCCGAGGTGATACTATCGGGACTGGGGTTTAAAGAGGAGGACTTCCAGCGCCCGCTGTGCGAGTTCAGCGGAGGTTGGCTTATGCGTGTTACGCTGGCCAAGCTGCTGGTAGTAAATCCGGATATGCTGCTGTTGGATGAGCCTACCAACCACCTGGACCTGGAATCATGCATATGGTTCGAGGACTACCTGAAGTCGTACCAGGGAGCGGTGATGGTGACTTCACACGACCGGGCTTTTCTCAACCGGGTAGCCGGGAGAATCATCGCCATCGAGAAAGACGATGTTATTCTATATAACGGCAGCTATGACGACTATGTGCTTGCCCGGCAGCAGGACCAGGAAACTAGGGAGGCCACCGCCAGGAGACAGGGAATCCGCATTAAAAAAGAAATGCGTTTTATTGAGCGCTTCCGCTATAAGGCCACCAAGGCCGCCGCGGTGCAGAGCCGCATGAAAGCACTGGCAAAAATTGAAAAGGTGGTAGTCCCCAGGACCAGCCGTAAAATCCATTTCAACTTTCCCGAACCCCGGCGCAGCGGCGAAGAAGTAATCGCTTTAAGGCATATACGGAAGTCCTATGATGGTTTACCGGTCTACCGGGACCTTAACCTCACACTGAGAAGAAATGACCGGGTGGCGCTGGTGGGCCCTAACGGAGCAGGCAAGACCACTCTGCTCAAGATCATGGCGGGGGTGCTGCCTTTTGATGAAGGTGAACGCAAACTGGGGCATAACGTCGATACCTCGTATTACGCCCAGTACCAGCTTGAGCTGCTGGAGGGGCAGAATACCGTTCTGGAAGAGCTTCAGCGAGCGGCGCCGGACGAGGCGGAACAGGTGCTGCGCGGTATGCTGGGAGCCTTTCTCTTCAGCGGGGATGACGTATTCAAAAAAGTGGAAGTCCTTTCCGGCGGGGAGAAGAGCCGGCTTTCCCTGGCCAGGATGCTGGTGCGCCCGGCCAATTTCCTGCTGATGGATGAGCCTACCAATCATCTGGATATCAGCTCCCGTGAAATGCTGGTGGACGCGCTTGAAGCTTATCACGGCTCACTTTGTTTTATCACTCACGACCGTACCGTGATCAGGGAAATAGCCAACAAAATCGTTGAAATACGCAACGGCGAACCCGTGGTCTATGAAGGCAGCTACGATGAATACCTGGACTGGAAGGAAAAAACTGGAATGCCGGATGATGACAACGCCCTGGCCGGAGGTATGAACGGCCGGGGGGCGAATGTATCCTCCAGGGAGATTCAGAGGCAGCGCAAGGCAGCAGAGGGCGAACTGCGCAACAGATTCTACCGGGAGACCTCTCCCCTTAAAAAGCATATCTCCAATATCGAAGGCGAGCTGGCGAGACTGGAGCCGGAGTTCAGCCGGCTGGAGAGCTACCTCGCCACCCCGGAAGCCTATGGCAATACCGATGATCTGAGAACGGTAACCATCCGGCACCATGAGCTGATGAAGACTATCCCCCGGTTGACGGCGGAATGGGAAAAGCTCTCCCTGGAGGCCGAGCAAAAGAAACGGGAATTCGAGGAAGCCAGGAAGAGGCTTGAAGAAGAGTACCGGAGATAGAGGGAGCAGACGGGCGGGTGGGAATTTGTAGTATAAGGTTTACAGTTCATAGTTATTAGCTGACAACTAAGGATGAGTGGTGGGTAGCGGCACACCGCCGTACCTGGAGCGGGGAGTATTCTTCCTTTCGGAAAGCCTCAGCCTCCCTGTGCCTGTCATGCTGTAGTCCGCCGCAGGCGGACGAAGTTGCTCAGGGTAGTGGGGAGATTGTACCCGGCAATGATCATACCGGCCTGCGTTGAAGTCGTACCACGTTGATGTGATTAATTTGCTGTCCCTTCCTGAGATTTTGCCCGATAGTAGAGAAGGCGGTGTCGGTATCTGGAATGACATTCATACAGATATATGACTTGATATTCTATACGTTGTATTCTCATACACAGGATCGTGAGATACAGGACCCGTTTGTACGTTTACCGTTCATGCTTTCCGGCAGACGTACACAAGAGTTTTATTTTTATAAATTTCCTTATTAACAACTGCAAACTCACATCGTAAAAAATTTTTCATCTCTTCTCGCCTGTTGACGGAAACTGTTATAACTGTTATAGTATAAATATAATAGCTTTAGGAAAGGTTATGTGGCTTTCGGTAGATGAAAAGGACAGCCGGCCGATTTACCTCCAGATCGTCAGCCAGGTGAAGGAGCAGGTCCTGAACGGCGGTCTCAAGACGGGAGACGAGCTTCCCTCGGTCAGGGAGCTGGGGAATATCCTGGCAATCAACCTGCATACCGTGCGGGCTGCATATCTCAGGCTTCGCGACGAGGGCATCATCAACCTGCACCTGGGGCGCAGAGCGACGGTTGCCGGACCGCCGCGCTCAAGCGGCACGGCGGAAATGGTGGACGAGCTGAAGCGCAGACTGGAGGAAATCATCACGGATGCCCTGCTGAAAGGACTTACTGCGGAAACCATACGTAAAATAGTAGACCGCCACCTGGAAGACAGGGAGCGTTGATAGCGTGCTGTCCGGGGAGGAGAAGGAAAATATGAAAAACAGGATAATTCATCCCTTATGGGTACATGTTCCGTCAATCGGGGTTTTTCTCTATGCCGTTGTCCTGCTGGTTATGGGCAGCCCTTTTCCGGCCAGCGTGGCGACGCATTTCAATTTCCAGGGCGTACCGGACAGCCATGATTCTCCCTGGTCCTTTTTCGGGCTTTTCCTGGGTCTTTCACTGCTTTTTATAGGCCTGTCCGTTTTCCTGGACGAGCTCTGGGCCAGGCAGGAGAAATCAAAGACCTTCAACTGGCTGTCACTGCTGGATGAAATCGTGGTGGGAGCGCTGGCCGGCATGACCCTGGCTATGCTCGAATACATCGATTCCGGAGCGGAACTCTTCCCTTTCCCCTGGATACATATGCTGATGTTCGCCGGTATCACCACAGTCACGGCGGTCTTGCTGGAATGGTTGAGACCTTTCAGACCGACTCCTCTATCACCTGCCTCCGGGGATCCGGCTGTTATGGAGAGTAGCCTGCCGCAGGACTGGCGGGGAAACAAGTCCGGCATATACTGGGAATCTCAGAATCCGCTGTATATAACTTTATTATCCATCTGCCTTCCCCTGGTAATGATAGTTTCCGCAGCCATGGCCTGGTTCAGCCAGCCATGGGCCTCACTGCTGCTTTTTATGGTGGGGCTGGTGCTGGTCATTCCCTACAGCGGAATGCGTACCGCTGTCAGGCGGGAGGATGTCACCGTCCGTTTCGGGCTGCCGGGGATAAGAGTATTGAGGATAAAAACGGGCGATATAGCCGGTCTTGAGCTGAAAGAGTTCTCTCCCCTGCGTGATTTCGGCGGATACGGCATACGCTTTAACAGCCGGATGCACGCCTACTTCATGCGCGGCAGCCGGGGAGTCCTGATCTCTCTAAACAACGGCAGGAAGTATCTCATCGGGTCCGACCGGCCTGAGCGGCTGCTGGCCGTTCTGCGGGTAATAACCGGTAACCAGGACCGGACATGATAATAGGAGAGTATTGGCCTGAATATTTCATGCCGGGCCTCCGCGCCTGAGGGAGGCCGCCGCCAGTACCGTCAGTCCCAGCACGTAAGCCAGCAGGATGATGGTCTCCTTGCCTATGTCCAGAAAGCCTTTGCCTTCCAGCATGAGGGCTCTGATGCCGTCGACGCCGTAGGTCAGCGGCAGGAATTTCGCGATCCATTGAAGGTAGTCCGGCAACTGGCTGACGGGGAAAAGAAGCCCGCAGATAAAGACCTGGGGTACGATAATGAGGGGAATAAACTGGATCATCTGGAATTCGTTCCTGGCGAATACCGAGATAAATATTCCCAGGCAGACCGCCAGGATGCCGATGATGACCTGGAAGATGATGATCTGCCATAAGTCGCCCCTGAAATCGACATTCAGCACATAGACGGTATAGAAGAAGAGGATAAGGGTCTGGACTATGGCGAAGGTCAGGAATCCCAGCAGGTACCCGCCTACGATATCCAGGCGTGTGACGGGGGAGGCCATCAGCCTTTCCATGGTACCCTGGGTGCGCTCTCTCAGGAAGCTGATGCCGCTCAGGAGGAATCCCAGGAAGAGCACCAGCATTGCCAGCATGGCCGGCAGCGTGACATTCAGTACGTTTTTATCGGGTATACTGACTCCTACCAGGGAGGCGATAACCAGGGGGACGATGAGTATCAGGGCAATAGTCCTCCTGTCACGCACCAACTGCTGTATGGTCCGGCGGGCAATGGTCAGGATATTACTTCCCATTTTGTTCCTCCTCGCTGTGTTTGACGAAGTACAGGAAGGTCTCTTCCAGTGTGGCATGAGGATCTCCGGTAGCGGACTGTAGCTCGGCGGGCGAACCCAGGGCGATTATGCGTCCGTTTCGCAGGAATGCCAGCCTGCGGCAGTGAGCGGCGTCATCCAGAGTATGACTGGTGATGACCAGGGTCGCTCCACCGGCGGTAAGACCGTTAAAAAATTCCCAGAAACGGGCCCGGACGTCGGGGTCAAGTCCGACGGTGGGTTCGTCCAGGAATAGCAGCAGAGGGCTGTGGACGATGGCGCATCCCAGGCTGACGCGCTGTTTCATACCTCCGCTCAGCTTCAGGATCGGAGTATGCTTTTTTTCAACGAGATCGATAACCCGGATGACCTCATCGACCCTTTTTATCCTCTGTTTGCGGTCGCGCATTCCGTAGATATGTGCGAAAAAATCGATATTCTGCTCTACTGTCAGCTCATTGTACAGTGAGGCCAACTGGGGCATATAACCTATCTGCCGGGCGATCGCCGGGGAAGGTCTCTTACCCAGGCAGGTCAGCAAACCGGAGGCCGGCTTGAGCAGTCCGACCATAAGGCGAATCAGCGTAGTCTTGCCTGAGCCGTTGGCCCCCAGCAGGCCGAAACTGATGCCTGCCGGGATATGCAGAGAAAGTCCGTCCAGTACCCTGGTACGGCCGTAGCTGAACTTAAGGTTTTCTATGGCGATGGCTGTATTTTCCATACCTCTTACTCCTGTGGACTCCAGCCTTATTCACCCGGGCCGGAATAAATATGCTACTGTTCTTCGTCACCCTCACCCTGACTTTGGTTCAGGCCCTATCCCGAACCATCTAATCTCCTGCGCCCATCAGCCCGTGGAGGATATATTCTGCCAGCGTATCGACCACCTGCTCACGGGGCAGTGTTTCCAGGGGACTGTGTTCCATCTCAAGGATTCTCAGCATGATAAAGCCCAGGATAGTACCGCCCACAGCCCTCACCAGAATGGAAGTCTCCAGCGGTCTGACTGGTCCCCCGGGGACCATAGTCTGCCGGTAAATATTCTCCATTTTGCTGAAAAAGGGACCGATTATTTTTTCATAGAAGATGGTCCGGAGCTCCTGATCGCGCTGTATTTCACCCATGAGCGAAGCCAGACGGGCGATGTTACCGTCCCTGACCAGGTCCAGGCGGTTATGCAGGATGTTTTTGAGGGTGGGGACGAAGTCCGCCCCGGCCAGTCCGTTTGCCATTTTAAGCAGTGGCAGCGTGATGATGGTCTCCAGGATAACGGCGATAAAGAGGTCGCGCTTACCGGAGAAATATAGATAAATTGTTCCGCTGGCCACACCCGCCTCGCGGGCAATCTCCGGGACGGTAGCGGCAGAGAAGCCCTTATGGGTAAAGACCCGGCTGGCAGCCTCGATGATTTGCTCCCTGCGCTTTTCGGCTATCATTTTTTTACGTGAAGCCCTGTCTGCCATAGACCCTCCATATAATGAATGAATGTTCATTCATATATTATAGTAATGCACGGCAATGGACATGTCAAGGACTCTCTCCATTACTCCATTACCCCCGGGTAGGAGAAAGCCGGGATGGATACATGGCAAGTTGGTCGGCGGCAACCGCTGTGAAGGGTTAAGGTTTGGGGCTTGTAAAAAGGACGAGGAGGTAATGCGGGAGAAGTGCTAAAGGACAGTAAAAGAGATTACCAGTCAGCTTCATTGACATTATAGTACGAACCCATTTATTATTTACAGTGAATATTCTTTCAGTGGCCCTTTTTCTATGAGAAAACGTTATTTTCAGGATAAACAGCATATTTTATTCAGTACAGGCAGTTGTATTGAATGTTTTTTCAGGGAGATCATGAGAATGAAAAAAATCTTGTCGATACTATTCTGTCTTGCAATTGTAATTAGCTTAACGCCGGTTTTTTCGCCGCATACTGCATTTGCCCTGTCTCAATCTCCACTTGCTCGATCTACGGATCTAGACTTGAGTGGTATTCCTGCTGATAAGATACTGATCGCCGGGGAGCAATATACAGTTATCGCCAAGTATTTTGATCCCGATGGAAGAACAGACTTGAAATATTGCTGGCTGGCGATAAATACACCTTACGGTCGTATTATCCTTTTGTGGTATCAGGATACTTATTATGCACCATGTGTTTCCGAACACTCCGAGTTTGCCGAACTATCAGGAGTAGATGTGGAGACTATAAGTGAGGGATACCAGGGTTACAGGCTAAAATGGAGATTCCGCTTGAAAACTCGCCTCCCTGAATTCACAAGTAAAATGGATTTCGGTGTCAAGGCAGAGGATGATAGCAGCAATACCAGTGGAAATTTTTCTTATAACGATACCAATGCCAGTTTCCGCCATTCTCTCCCCGGCAGCCAGACTATCACCGTAAACAGCAATGTAGCAGCCAGGTTTGTTATTGTAGGAGCTGACAATTACAATGGGACTACACCCTGGACTACTAATACTGCTCCTGTAGGAAACTATCGGATTTACTGGGCAATGGTTAACAACTATACACCCTCTTCGGAAAGTAAGTATCTGGCGACAAATGGTTGTATATCCTTCTATGCGGAATATCCCGCAAGTACTCAGGGACCGTGCATTCGTACCCCGGTTGACTCCATTGATTTCAGGTCCGTCACAGGATTTGGCAATATTGAAAAAAGCATCGTGATATATAACGATGGAGACGAGGCCTTGCAAATCAGCAATATAGTGAAAACTTCCGGCAGTCCCGATTTCACATATTCAGGACCTTCATGTCCTTTCGCAATCTACCCTAACATGTCGGAAGAAATCAAGATCAGGTATACCCCTTCTTCTACAGGCTATAAAGAAGCAGTATTTACCATTCAATGTAATGATTCCGATCATAAGGTGGTTTATTTTGGTGTCTCCGGAACAGGAACACCAGCGCAGGCCAATGTACCCCAGATACGCTGGGCAGGAGAGAAAATCGTTTTAGAGCTAAATAAAGGGACGGGTTTCGAGGGATGTGCGGTAAATTTTTCAATAACAAGAGGTCCCGGCATTCCAATAAATCCCCAGACAACGGTAGACAATACGGGTATTGCTCGATCTATATTAACATCTGATATGCAAGGAAAATGTGTTATTAAAGCGTCAATATATAGAGACGATCATTCCCTTATGGATGAAAATGAATTTGTTGTCTATTTTCTGGAATTTGAGGATATATCCCTGGGTAGTCTGACAGGGAACAGGACGGGAGCTGGAATGTGGGAGCCTCCCAACCCGTGGGACAGTACAAGCGATGTGCTTTCAGCAACCCTGAATCCTGATAATGATAGTCTGCTGAGAGCACGCGTGAAAGGCTGGTTCATGGATGGTACTTCTTGCAGTACCAGGACTCAAAGAATAGCTGATTTTGATGGCGATGGTTCAGTCGATACGCTACTTCCTGCCGGGCGCTGGGTACTGCCGGACGACTGGTCTGTGCTGGCTGGTCCCCTCTGGCAGCACAATAGTCCGGATTGGGATCTCATAGATACTCCGGATGATAGCATTGTTGGCACATCGGAACCCGGTCCTTATATCAACCAAGATAGCTCAGAACTTATTGCAGGTTTCCCTGTTATAGGCCCTTTAAGTCTGCTGGATGACTACTCCGGGAATCCTGTTGTAGCAGCCGATGCTACAATTCCCGGCCAAAAACGAGTTACAGTGGTGCCGGATGAAATACTAACCTGGTTTGACTGTCCCATGCCTCCCGCCGAGATATCGTTCCAGGTAGAACAGGGGCCGGGGTATTTTAAGGAAACTGATAAAGGTAGTGTTTATTACCTGGATTCCAGCCGGTATTCCAATCCTTTCTATAAAGTGGAGATTCCGGCCGGTCCTGAGATACCGTCTTACGTAAACGGGGGTGGTTATTTCTGGGATAGCTGGGATCAAAGTTCGATGGCGCAGGGCCCATATGATTTCTGGACTTTTTTCGAAAGCGATAGCGGACAAACCCCTTCGGATACAACTCACCCGACCGAAGCGGCAGTTTATTCAGATAACCATGGTGAAGCGATAGTATACATGAATGGCAACTGGAACACAAATTTGGGTAGTTTAAGTAAAATCCAGGCAATTGCAGACTATCCATATGTAAAGATGCAACGAAGCATATATTCAAGAGATGTCGGTATTACGTGGTCTTCATCCACCATAGACAACATACCACCAATAGTCGACAATTTCAGTGCTAATAAATCCGTTATAGTGGTTGGAGAAACCATAAGATTCTCTTATTCGGTCTCAGATCCCGGCGGTTCCGGATTGAAACAGGTGGAGCTATGGGAAGGCACTGACACCGATGGTGACGGTCAACCGAACTGGCCTACAGGAAATACGGAATATGTGGATATACAAACTATCTCGGGGCAAAGTGCCTCGGGCTATTTTGACTATATACCTACATTTTCTGGTGTCCATTGGTATGGTATCCACGTTGTCGATAATGCCAGCAATCTAAATGATGAAAGAAACTCTAATACTGGCGGTTCACCTGGAGTATTTGGACCGATATTTCAAAATATCAACACGCATATATTCCATCCGAAACCAGATGGATATAATTTCTCAAATAAGGGAGTAATGGAAACAACTCTTAGTAAAGATACTCGTGAGAGGATATTTAATAGTGCTTTCGATTGGACAGGAGTTCGCCCCATAACAAGGGAAAAATATTTTGACTTATGGGATAACCTCTGGTTAATTGGGAATTGCTATGGTATGTCACTATCCAGTCTAATGGAATATGTTTTCCCGATCTATGATAATTTTCTAGAGAATCAAAGCTATCACTGCATTTATGACTTTTCAGAACCGCCAACACAAGAATCAAATGATAATAAGTTTTGGATAGCCTGTGACCCTATTAGTCCAGTGCTAGAGCATATTTTAAGATACCAGATTATGCAAAGAAGTCAAGTGCAAGAGATGGCTGTTCCGGACGATCCCCTTAAGATAGCAAAAAAGATGTCAGAAAAATTCGATTCTCAAAAGTACGTATTATGTTTAATCAACAACAAAAAACAAGGACATGCTGTGATCCCTTACAAAATCAAGCAAGTGGATTCTGGATACGAAATATTTATATATAATCCTAATCATCCAGACTATGATGACGAATTGCCAAACAAATGTTGGCTAGAAGTTAAACAGGGCGAATGTTCGCTTTGGCAGCAAATTTTACCACCATTTTTTAAACCTAAATTAGAGATGATTGTAGATCAGCTTATACTTACGAACATTCATGAGTTGTTTAACAACGGTAATGCCTTAAAACCAAATATCCCGGTTCCTGGTGATACTTTTTCACAATATTATCTTTATTCGACAACTTCTAGTCTTTTTTTGAAAGATCGTGCAGATCAGATATCAGGATACAAAAATGGTAAATATTATAATGAAATACCTGGTGTAAAATGGATATATAATTTTGGAGGACAGAATATCAGTGAAGTGATACCTGAATTTCAACAATATGTAGCAACAAACGAAACTGATACTTTAATATGTGTTGAAGGATTCCAAAATGGTATTTATTCTTTAACAAAAATGGGGCCAGGTTATTTTGCTGATATTACCAATGTGAATACCTTTGAAGGAGCGATAGACATATATACAATTTCAGAAAATACAGTAATTCTATCATTTAGTGAAGCCCAAGAATCCAAGACTTATAATTTGTTGTTATATAACGACAGTTACCCGCATGAAACATTCAAGGCAACAAATATTCCAGCATTTCCAGGTGGGAAATACTCATACAATGTTGATTGGGAGGCCCTCTCTCAAGGTCAAAGGGGTGTCATGGTCCAGATTGACCGCAACGGCGATGGTAAATTCGAGAGAGTGCTTTATTCGGATGGAGAATTGACCGGGGATGACTTTGCTGAAAAGGTCCCCTCAGTAAACGGTTGGGGTATAGCCGCGTTTATTATCTTCATCACGGGCGGATTGGCCTGGCTAATGAGAAGAAAGAAATCCCCAAAATGGTATTCAACGTAATGTTGCAGGTCGTTACCTGAACAACAAGTGCACATATCTCATCCATTCTTGAGAAGCCCAAAGAGAAAATTTGCGTTTTCCAGGCCTTTGATAGAAAAAAAGGATTTATCCAGCGGAAGTTACTCCGCGTCAAGGACGTCCGATTTTTAGTAAAAAATACCCCACAAGACAATTGAGTAGCACACTGTAAATTTGATTGACTGTCGCTACCCTGGTCTGCTCAATGGAATCGAAATGCAGAACAGACTGCCCTTCCCGAGATCGCTCTCTACCCAGATCCGGCCACCGTGAGCTTCAACTATTTGTTTTGAAATGGCCAATCCCAGGCCTAGTCCCGGGAACTTCAAACGGTCCTGTTCTACGCGGTGATAAGGCTGGAAAAGTCTTGACTGTTCACTCCTGGAGATTCCAATACCCTGGTCCCGGACCTCTATCATGAAATTTGTGCCTTCAACAAATGCTCTGATACTCATTTCACCTTTTTCAGGGCTGAATTTGCTGGCGTTTGACAATAAATTGGATATTACCTGTTCCAGGCGTAAGGGATCAACCATAACAGCCGGTAAATTATCAGCCAGATCATCATTCAATCTTTGATTCTTTTGTTTTAGAGTGGGTTCAAAGCGGTTGAGTATACCTCGCAGGAAGGCATCAAGGTCAGTACTCCTTTTTCTTAGCTTGAATGTACCCCGCGCATATTTTGCCAGCTCGAGTAGTTCTTCCAGCCGGGTGACCAGCGTTTCGGCCCCAAACTCGATATTGGAACACAATTTTTTTTGAATCTCCGAATGCTGGGATTGAAGCAGATCGCTAAGGAGACCGGCTGAAGCCAGAATAGGAGTGAGGGGCGTCCTTAGTTCATGGGCCAGAACATCAATGAACATACCTCTGGCCTTGGCTTCAGTCTGCAATTCTTCTTTCTGTTTCTTTTCATTTTCATAAAGGTCTACAATCTGTTTTTCCATTTTTTTTCGCTCAGTGATATCAACCCAACTTATTAAATAATATTTCACCTCATCGTCTTCTTTGACATGATTGATAAACGTGGTAATCCAGAAAGTCTCTCCGTTTTTCTTACGGCACATCCTCTCCCTGGTCTCATATCGTTTTAAAAACGCTGTACCTCTCTCGATATCATACTTTGCAGCTTGATCATCGGACCACCATGGATAAGGCGCTTGTGCTCCTGTTATTTCATCCGAAGAAAATCCTGTAATTCTCTCGAAAGCCGGATTGACGGATCTGATTGTGCTGTCCGGGTTAATCACGATCAAGGGAGTAGGCGTGTTATTCAAGAGGCTGGCGTTATAGAGCTGGCTTTGTTTCAGGGATTCTTCTATGCGTTTTCTCTCGGAGACATCCCTGGCAACTCCGATGGTGCTGACAAGGTTGCCCTTTTCATCGTGGATTTTTGAAACGCTGTCCTCGATCCAGACATAATGGCCGTCCTTGTGCCTCCAGCGTACTGTCACGGAATTACCCGCTGTTTGTTCCCTGGATTCCAGGAATCTCTGCACTGTCGGTATATCGTCCGGATGAGTGATCTCCTCCAGCCAGTTACGCCGGTAGAGTATCTCTTCCGGTTTATAACCCAGTATTTTTTCTATCGCCGGGCTTATGTAATCGATTTCAATATACAGTCCTGAAATCACACGATAAATGGCATCCTGGGCGATTTCGGAAATCCGGCGCAGCCTCTCTTCACTCTCTTTTAATCTGCTTTCGACGGCTGTTTTTTTCTCTTCGATTTCTAACCTCTCCATTGCCATTCCCAGGTCGCGGGCCAGCTCGTTGAGTAACTTCAACTCTTCATCGTTTATGTTTATGTCCTGGCGTGTTAGCACAAAAAATGCTCCCCAAACCTTCTCCTTGTAGCAGATGGGTACCACCGCAATATATGCTCCCTTTTCTACAGGAATATAGGTAGGGCAATCCCGGCAGAGAGTCTCGCCTTCACAAAATGTTACAACTTGCTTTTCACTTAAAGCCTGCTGAACACATTTGGGAAATATCCCATTATTCAACGAAGCAGCCAGCGGTTTAAAACCGACTCCGATGCCATACTCCGCTAAATAGAGTGCTTTCCTGTTTTCATTTATCCCGATTGCCCAGCAGGAATGATAGCCGCGCGACTCCACCAGGCTCTTACAGGTCTGAACCAGGATTTTTTGCGGGTCTATTTCACGCGTAATTACCTGGTTTATGTCTCTTATAGCTCTTAAAACGCGGTTGGTATTTTTGAGGTCCTGTTCAGTTTTTTTTCGTTTGGTGATATCCCTGGCAATACCTACTGTGCCCATTACCTTGCCGCTCTTGTCGAAAACCGGGGTCTTAATGGTTTCTATCCATTGTATTTTCTCTTTACCGCTGAAAGCCTCTTCTATGGTTTTACCAACTCCGGTTTCCATTACCTTCAGGTCATCCGCCCGGTAGCTTTCCGCCAGCTCAGCCGGATAATAATCGCTATCTTTCTTACCCAGCATTGCCTCAGGCGGTACCCCTGTTGATGTCCCCATGGCTTTGTTTACAGCTATAAAGCGGCCACGGGTGTCCTTGATCCAGGCCATGTCCGGAATATTGTCCAGTATATACTGTTGCTGGATCTGCAACCTTTCAATTTCATCCTTGTCCGTTTTTCTCTCGGTGACATCTACCGTGAGGATAAAAATACCCTCATCCACCGGATGGATGTACATATCGAACCAGCCGGATTCTTTTTTGCTGTATTTATACTCGTGTTCAACGCGATGCGAGCGCCTGTTTTCCATACAGTCCCGCATGGCCGCAAACTGACGGGTCTTTTCTATTCCCGGAAAGGCATCCATCAGCTTACGGTCCAACAGGTCTTCTTTCCTGTTCCGACCCTGCCTGGCGGCCATGCTGTTTAAAAACAAAATACGCCAATCAAAACCAATAATCTGGCAGCCTTCCTGCATGTTTTCCAGCGTACTGTGGTAGCGCTGTTCACTGGCTTTCAGGACTTCCTCCATCTTTTTACGCTCGGTAATATCAATACTGGCGGCAATGATATAATCTTTACCTTCAAGTTTCATTTTACGGGTGTTCAATAAAGAAGTGCGCAGCTCACCCTCCTTTGATTGGAATTGGATTTCCACAGCGTTGTTTTCAGTCTGTATTGTCCCTTTTGCTCCGGTAATATTGCTCTCTGTGTTTTCAGAAGGGCCGACCGGGGATACAGGCCGACCGATAAAATATGATTTCTGATAACCGCTGTGCTCCACAAAATGGTCGTTGACATCGATAAATCGCATTTCCGGGTAGGTGGCGATTGCCAGGGGAACAGGTACGGCATTAAAAAATTGTGAAAATTTTTCTTCGGAGAACCGAAGTGATTCCTCCAGCTTTTTTTGTTTTGTTATTTCAATCAGGGTAATCACCGTATAAGACCGCTGGTCGTCTTCCCGTATCATGCTGACCGACCTTTCCACCCAGAGGCTTTCTCTGTTTTTCCCGAGGATCATCCATTCCATTTTTGAGGCTGGATTGTTCAGCCATGTTTTAGCGTATTCCGGTTGCCTGTCTTGCGGCCAGAAGGAGAAGGGAGGTTTTTGCCCGACAACGTCTGCGGAGTAAAAACCGGTCAAATCCGTAAAAGGCTGATTTACATACAAGATTGAACCGGCATTCGGATCTGTAATCATGGCGGGATAAGCCAGGCATGAGAATATTTTCAGGCTTGTTTCTTTCAGCATTTTAACTCTCCCTACTGCCCCGATCAGTCAATCGGACTACATTCAGACGTATAAGAATATTATCATTAAGTGAGGCTGAATGTCCAAAACCGGGAAGGTAAAAATTTCTGGAGCTGGAGCGACAGACCATACCCGCAGCCGGGGCGGAAGCCCACGCCGCCGAGCTGCCGGTGTCAGATGGACGGGCTGGTCAGTAGATCATTCCACCTGCCAGTAAATGGGCATTCCAGCCCACTATTCCACAGTAGACCAGCAGAAAGAGTGAGGATATCCAGAAGGACAGCCTGGGATAACGCCTGTGAACATCCCAGAGTATGAAAACGGCCAGTAGTACTCCCAGGACCTTGATAAGAATCAGCTTGGACTCGCCCGCGACTCCCACCAGGAATGGATTGGACTCATGGGCGATATCCCTCTGAATCAGTATGTTGGTCAAAACCCCGTCGGCAACCACCATCAAGATCAGTGTGCCGAGGATATATAAAATACCCTTTTTACCGTATGGCCGGTGAGGTTTCTCTATTTTATCACCTTCAGCATTTCTTTGAACGCGGGATTTTCAGCCGTCTCCAAAAGCTCGTATAAAGCCATCTCTGAGACGGTCAGCCTGGCCCCTTCACTCTGAAGCCTGCTCAGGGTAATTTCGCGGTTTCTGACCGCGCGGGAAGAGACCACATCCGCCGCAACATGTACCTCGTAGCCGGAGGACAAAAGTTCCAGTGTTGTCTGGTAGACACAGATGTGGGCTTCGATGCCGCAGATGATAACCTGCTTCCGTTTCAGATTAACCAGGGTCTGCTGAAAACCGCTGTCCCGGTAGCAACTGAAGCTGAATTTGGGCAGGGGAGTGATACCTGGCAGGCACTCCATCAGTTCGGGCAGGGTGGGACCCAACCCCCTGGGGTTTTGTTCGGTCAGGATCACGGGTACACCCAGTACACGAGCGCCTGAGGAGAGTTTGCGAGCGTTCTCAAGCAGGGTTTCTTTCTCGTACATCACATTCCAGAGTTTTCCCTGTATATCAATAATCACCAGGACGGTATTTTCGGTTTTCAGCATTCGAAACAACTCCTTATAAGATTTATATGACCAGGTAATAATGTATCGTATTACTTACGGATCATGCTTGATCCTCCGGTTATACGGGTGTTGCTGATGAGAGGATTTCCCATGTAGAAGATTTTAGAAGCCCCGCTTAAATCCACGTCGAACCTTCCGGATACATTCAGGATCGCTTCAGAGGCGTCTTCCAGCTTGACCTGGGCGGTAATCAGGTTAAAGTTTTCAAGGTCCAGCTTGCTGTCGGAACATTCCAGCTCCAGTCTCATTGACGAGCCTGTCAATATTACCTGACTGGATTTGGCAAGATGAAAACGGGTAATAATAGCTTCCATGTCTCCTTTTAACACGCAATCACCGGAAAGGAAAAGGGTGAAATCAGAGATCGATTTGAATCCGCTCAGGCTGGCCTTGACTCCATCGGATAGATTCAGGCTGGTTATTTCCGGCATTCCGATACGTATCTTCAAGCTGGTCGGGAAAAAAGTAGCCGGGGCTTCTATCCTGACCTTCAAGGTCCTGCGTTCCAGGGAAATTTGCAGACGGCTGATCAAATTATCGTCCGTACTGAGCGTGACCTGGTAAGAGTCCGAATGGAAAATTTCCAGGACAAAGGGACCTTTTATGTTAATGCTGTTAAAATCTTTCACCTTCAAATTTTGATCGATGATATTGCCCGAGCCATTCATTGAACTGCCCGCTCTGGAGCAGCCGGCGAGGAGTATGGCCAGGGTAATACAAAGTATAATCAAAAACTTGAAACGGTTTCGAAGTGCTTTTTTCATTTCCCTGCTATTAAACATGAATAATAAATATGGTAGCAGGAATCCGTATAATAGTCGAATCCGGGGCCCTTGCTCCGCCGCTTTACGAAGCTAATCGAGCCTGAATTATTCCACTAAAATAATGAGCAATCTCAGGCTTATGGGGAGAAATTTAGTAGTGGATCAAGGGAGTCAACTTTTCATTTCATGCCTGATATTCCATAATAATACTAGGTGATTAATTGTAATCAAGGCCGGATTTCTTGTGCGGTCCGCGTAACAGATGCTATTATTGAAACAGGATAATCAGATAATCCATATGATATTGGAGATTAAAATATGAGTACTCTTTATATAGTATATCTAATACTATTTGTTATCTGTATTGGAGGTTCAGCCTTTTTCTCCATCTCGGAGATTGCCTTTGTATCTCTACAGAGGTTCAAGCTGGAGCGATTGCTGGAAACCAAAACCAAAGGTGCAGCTCTTGTTGAATCCCTGGTGAAGCGTCCGGAGAAACTTTTGTCCACCATTCTATTGGGCAACAACTTTACTAATACGGCAGCATCCACGCTGGGTACTCTTCTGGCGATAGAGTATTTTGGAGCCAGCGGAGCCCTGATCGCCACATTCGGCGTTACTATCCTGGTGCTGGTCTTCGGCGATACTCTTCCCAAGACCACGGGTGCGCATCATGCCGAGACTGTTTCACTTAAACTGGCGGGAGCGGTCAAGACAGTGTCAATCATCTTCAGCCCGTTTGTCATAATCTTGAGCTGGTTTGCTACCAGCTTTGGTAAGATGATCGGCGCCCGCCCTGTGGGGGGTTCCCTGATAAGTGAGGAAGAGATACGCACGATGATAAACGTGGGAAGCCGGGACGGGATTGTACAGAAGGATGAAGCGGAAATGCTGCACAAGGTCTTTGAATTCGGCGATCGCCCGGCACGCGAGGTGATGGTACCCCGCACCGAGGTTATCTGGGTTGAAAAGGGGCTTAAGATTGAAGATTTTTTCAAGCTGTACATGGAGCGCCCGCTCAACCGTTACCCTGTTTTTCAAGAGGAAAGAGATAACGTCATAGGAATAATTTCCGTTAAGGATGTGTTGATGAGCCTGGCCAGGGGCACGTGCGACGTAGAAAGAACGATTGACGATCTGGTCCGGCCGACCTATTTTGCCCCGGAAGGAAAACGGATCGGTGAGCTGCTGACCGAGATGCGGGATCAAAATTTTCACCTGTGCGTTATCGTCGATGAGTACGGAGGTACCGCCGGTATCGTGACACTGACCCAGCTTGTGGAGGAAATCGTAGGTGATGTCAAGGACGAGTTCTCTGTCTCGGAAAAGGACTTTGAAATTATCAATGACTACACCTTTCAGATCGACGGTACCATGCGTGTCGAGGATGTAAACGAAGAAATGAACCTTGGTCTGCCCCTGGGCGAATATGAGACGGTGGCCGGCTTTGTCTTGAAACTGCTGGGGCATATTCCCAAAACGGGGGAACAGCTTCGCTATAAACACCTCAAGCTGGCAGTGACCCGTATGAGAGGTCGTAAAATAGAAGAAATACTTATTACAAAGGAAAAACATGCAGCGCTTACGAATAAAGTTCAGCCGGGGACCTGAAATCAAGTTTATATCCCATCTGGATATAGTGCGCTTGTGGCAGAGGTCGTTCAACCGGGCGGGAATCGAGATCGCCTATTCGACGGGATTTTCACCGCATCCCCGGATATCACTGGCCGCCCCGCTTCCCCTGGGTGTAACCAGTGAAGCGGAAATGATGGATATATTTTGTATAAGAGGGGTGGCGCCGCATTATTTTATTTCGGCGGTCAACCAGCAGCTTCCCCCCGGGATGACGGCGGACAAGGTCTATCCGATGTCGCCCGATCTGCCTTCTTTACAGTCGCAGGTCAGCCAGGCCGAATACAGGGTGGAGGTGGAAAGCGCCAGCGGACCGCAGGACTTAAAAACAGCCCTGAATAGCCTGCTGGCCCTGGAACACCTGGACTGGCAGCATCAGCGGGACACCGGGCCGCGTAAGTATGATCTGCGGGCATTGATAAGGGATGCCTGGATAATAGACCGCAAGGAATCCACGGACGTCCTGGGGATGAGACTTCAGTGCGACGGCAGTGGGTCAGGCCGACCAGAGCAGGTAGCGGCTGCCCTGGGTTTCAGCCGGCGTCCGGGGTCAATCCACCGGACACAGCTTATATTGAACAAGAAGTGAGATAGGGATTCCGGATTGCCAGTTTCCAGCGGTGACGGGAGTATACGGTACTACGCCCGGAAGAATTCAACTTCTTCAGCCTGTCCTTTTGGAAGAGGCTATTCCGGAGGTTCCCTTTACGGATTCTTTAACGTTCAGCTTGTGTTTATGCGGCATCAACAACCCGTAAACGGCGATGCCCGTGGCGCAGATTACGGCGCCCAGGATTATAGCCGTATGATATGAGCCTGAGGTATCCCGGATGAAGCCGCCGGCGATAGGTCCCAGGATGCCTGCTATACCGTAGGCGACCGAAACAGCGGGGTAGACGATATCCAGCCTGGCTATACCCCAGTGATCGGACACATCCGAGGCATATGTAACGAAATTAGCCCCGAAGGTCAGTCCTAGGAAAAGCGTCAGCAGCATGAACAGTATATCGTTGCCGGAACCTATCAGAAGCAGCAGCATCAGGCCGGTTAGCAGCGAGAGGGACAGCATGACTGCCATCCTGCCGCCGATCATGTCGTGGACCTGTCCCCAGATAATCCTTCCGGCGGCGTTTCCGATGGAAAACAGGCTGATAGCCAGTACGGCGGCATATGAGCTGACACCGGCGGACTGCCCGATAGGATTGAGGTTGCCGTTGAAAAGCAGACCGGCAAAGGTACCGGCGAAAAATACGTAGAAGAGTATCCAGAAACGTTTATCCGCCAGCATTTTACGGTATCTGACCCTGCATTCGGAGGGATCGGGTTTGTACCATGAGGGCACTGTTAAGACCAGCGCCCCGGCCAGGAAAAGGACCCCGTAGACGATGCCTACCGTGCGGAAAATATCCATCACATGCCAGCCGCCAGCGATGAGGGGACGGGCAATCTGAGAGAGCAGTATCGCCCCGCCGCCGAAACCGGAGACCGCCAGACCGGTAGCCAGGCCTTTGTTTCGCGGAAACCATTTCACCAGGTTGTTCAGTACGGTAACGTAGCCGAAGGCCATGCCGATGCCGGAAAGCAGGCTCATGCCGATGATAATCATTACAAGGTTGCCGCCGGAAAATGAGGCTACCATATACCCGGAACAGAAAAACACTGCTCCGATAACAGCGCTTGTCCTGGGGCCGTACCGGCGCAGGACCTTGTTAACGAAAAGCATACCGACGGTGAAAAGGGCGATTATCAGGCCGTAAACAAGCTGGGTCTGGGTGGTGGAAAAGCCGAATTCGCTCTGTAAAGGCGCTACGAAGATGCTCCAGGCATAGACCGCTCCGCTGCACAGCATAATCAGGATCGAGGCTGAGATAATGGCAGCGTAACGTAATTTCGATACCCCGGGCGTTTGAGTGGTACCGGTTTGTGCGTCCATTTTGCCCCTCCCTCTGCCGGTAGTGATTCCCGCAGCCTGTTATGTGATTTATATCACAATGTGACTTAAGTCACAATTCTATCTTAATATACACAATGCAGGGCGTCAATGATCGCATAGGGCTGATTTTAATCAGGGGAAAAATAAAACGAGGAATGGGGTACAAGGTACAAGATACAAGCAAGACATGAGATATAACGTACAAGAAATAATGGTCGGATAAAATCCGGTAACAGGAGTCAAAGTAGCGGACGCGGCCGGGTTTTAACTGGTTATTTTTACTACCCCAATCTCAATGCCTGGGTGCTCAGGCGTTTGATTACCGTCATAACGACCAGCCCCATCACCGCCACGATAGCCGCCAGTATTCCGGTATAAAGCGTTATCGAACCGGCATCCATACCGAAGAGGCTTAATTCGGTTATGGGCTTGATGACATAGAACGTTGGGAAAATATAACCTACCCATGAAGGTATCTGGGGAAACATGAAAACGAAGGCGGGTCCGAAGAGCAGCAGCCCTCCGAACTTCCAGAAAGCGAAGAGGGTGTTGATGTCCTTGATAAAAGCGCCGGCCAGCAGGCCGATCTCGGCGGCTAATACGGCTCCCAGTGCCAGTATGCCGATCATTGCCGCCGGGGAATTACCGAAACTGGTGCTTATAGCCAGGGTAAGTAATCCCATAATGAGAGCCAGAACGGCGCCGATGATGCCCTTGGCCGTAAATATATCTCCGACGGTTGCAGTAGTGACGTTAAGCGCTTCAAGCGTGTGGTGCTGTTTTTCATGTATCAGTGAGGAGGCCGGCATCATCATTCCGCCGAAGAAAACGGCGATAAGCACTGTCAGAGGAAGGAGCCTGTCGCTCCAGGGCACGTTCGATTCGTCCCCCAGGGGTATGTTCACGATATCCACCGGCAATACGGTTCCAGTCATCTCCCGTATGGCCCCGTTCAATTCCAGCGGTATCACCGCCCGGTTCCTGGCCGTGCTTTCTCCCCAGACATAGGCTTTCAGTTTGACCGTGTTCCGGTCAAGTCTTGAATCGAAATCAGGCGGTAGAACGATGCCCACGTCAACAGCGCCAGCCGTTGCGGCAGCCTTTAGATCGGCCTCGTTTTGAAAGGTGTTTACTTTCAGGCTGCCGCCGGCTTCCATTTTATCGACAAGCAGCGAACTGCCCTGGTCATAAATTCCCAGTTTGGCCTGTTCGCTGAAAATGTCACCGAAGGCGAGATTAACGAAAAGGGAAAGCAAAACGGGCAATACCACAGCCATGACCAGTACCAGGTCTTTTGGCCCGTGAAAGACCTCTGTTTTAATCAGGACCCGGATGCGTTTCAGGTTCAACGGTAGCGCCTCCTCAAGGTGAACATTCCGGCCCAGATAACAACCGCTGTGAAGCAGGCCAGTACGATCAGGTTAAGTCCGATATCGCTCCAACCAGCGCCGTAGTTGGCAACCCGGTTGATGGTATCGGTGAGATAAAACGACGGTATCACCCTGGCCCAGCCGGATATCAGTCCGGGAATAGCGGAGCCGAATCCCGGCACTGCCAGGAGTACCAGCACCAGGATCCCCCAGCCTGTCACTGAATTCACATCCCGTGTCAGTGAGGCCAGCAGGAAGCCGGCGCCCAGCACCATGATGCTGCCGATAACCAGTGTGGTCAGTATAATAAGCGGCTGATGGTTAAAACCTCCCACCAGGGCCATGAAAAGCACGGCCTGCCCCAGGGCCAGGCCAGTCCCCAACAGACCCTTGGCGGCAAAAAGGGAGGGGATGCGCAGGGGCGTCACCAGCAGCGCCCTGGCGGTACCCTGCTCGATTTCCACGGCGATAAGGCTGGCCAGCGTCAATATTTCCACCAGCAGGATGAAGACGGCCAGCAGCGGCCGCAGCCGGTCCCTCAGGGCTATCTGACTGCCCAGCATGTCCGGACCCAGCACCTCCTCGGTAGTCTCGAAGTTAAGCGCCTGACCGGTCTGGGCGAAGGACATCTCTTTGACTACGGCTATTACCGCCGCGTTTATCTCCGCCGGGGCCGCTGAGCCGTAATACACGTCGATCTCCGGTTTCAGACCGGCAGCCCAGGTCTCCATAATATCGGGCGGCAGCGCTACTCCAACCTGATAATCTCCTTCCAGTATGGCCTGTTTCAGCGATTCCTCCGATGAGAACAGTTCGATATTTACCTCTTCACTGCCCGTCATCTCGGTGAAGGCGGGCGGAACAACGGGAGCATACATGGCAAGATCGAATCGATCGTCCGTCCCGGCCGGCATAATGAAATATACACCTATATAAACCAGCAGGCCGATGATTGTGATAAGCAGATAGAAGCGGTTGCTGATAAAGAGAGCCAGGTCTTTCTTCAACAGTGCCTTAATCACCCGGAAGTTCACTGCGTCAGCCTCCGTCCGGTCACCTTGATGAAGATGTCTTCCAGTGTAGCCTCCTCGCTGTGGATGGTAACGACCTTTTTATTGCGGAACAGGCCATGGACAGTGTCGGGCGTAGCGGGGGTGTCCATGTTTATCTCCAGCTTTTCCAGTCCTGCTTCCGTCTCTACCTCCGCTATTATGGAGCGTTTGCCGTAAAGCTGCTTGAGATTGTGAGGAGTATCCAGCGCGGCTATCTTACCCTTGTCCATAAAAGCCACTCTCCCGCAAAGCTTGTCCGCCTCCCACATATCATGTGTCGTCAGAAAAACGGTAGCTCCGCGGGTGCGCTCTTCCATGATGATGTTATCGATAGACTCGGAGGAGACCGGATCAAGACCCGCGGTGGGCTCGTCCATAAAGATTATTTGGGGTGTATTGACCAGAGAGCGCGCCACCATCAAGCGCTGCTTCATGCCCTTGGAAAAAGTGGAGACCCTGTCCTTCTCTCTTCCCGCCAGCCCGACCCTTTTCAGCAGGGCATAGCCGTCGAAGTTTTTCACCCCGAAGAGATCGGCGAACAGGACCAGGTTGTCCAGGGCATTCATCTGCTCGTAAAGATTAGTCTGCTCGAAGCATACACCGATGCGGGAACGCACCGCCTGCGTTTCCTTGACGATATCGCTCCCCAGCAGAAGGGCACGACCGTCCTGCGGTTTAAGCTGGCCGGTTAGCATTTTCACGGTGGTAGTCTTGCCGGCGCCGTTGGGACCCAGGAACCCCAGGATTTCACCCTCGGCGACTGTAAAACTGATATGGTCCACCGCCAGCAGGTCACCGTAGCGGCAGGTCAGGTTTTCAACTACAATGGAGTTTTCAGACATGTCTTTTTACCTCATTCTTCCCGGGAAAAATATCGATCTCTTTTTTAAGGAAACCATAGAACATCAGGCGGGTGAGCTGCTCGATGAAGCCCATATTTTCCTTAAAATGTACAAAGACCTCCGGTTTGGCCTTGAGTCCGGCCTGTATTATATCAAGATAGGCCAGGAGCGTTTCGTCATCCAGGGTAGGGTCAACATAGCCCTCTTTCTTGCCGTCAGCCATTATTGCCTGCCACAGGGGCTTTATCTCTCTGGCGTAGATTTCGTCTATAAAGGGCGCTATCTTTTTATCCTGGGAAACAAGCTTTTCTATTATTTCTCTATTGACTTTTTCGGCCATATTGAGCTTGCTGCTCATAATGCCGATAATCTTTTGAGGGAAGGGCAGGTCCGAGTGGACCAGCGCGCGGTTGCGTTCCAGGGTCTGGCTCACCAGGTCTTTGATCACCTCGAAAACCAGCGTTTCGCGGTCGCCGAAACGGTTGTAGATTGTGGTGGGTGAGACGCCTGCTTCGGCGGCGATCGCCTCAAGGCTTACCCGCCTGACATCGTGAGTCTGGTTGAAAAGCGATTTGGCGGCTTCGATAATACTCCTGTATTTATCCTGTTTATTGCTTTTCATTGTAGTATAATAGCATATTACTACAATACTACAGAAGTTGTCAACAGAGCCACAGTTCCGCTTGGTATGGAGCCGGTGTTCCGGAATTGCTTGATTTTACACGAAGAATACGTTTTTATTGCATGGACTATTTCGGGCAGCTAATACCGTATAGTAGGGATGGGTTTCGAACCCATCCGCTCGAACTTCTGAGTAGAGATCAAATCGGGAATATGGTTGAGCATCAACATGAATATTCCGGCCAACAATATCAAAAAATAAATGAAGCTGTTTTTCTTTGTATACAGGATTACTTCCTGATTTCAATAGCCCGGGGCGGGCTGGTGCCTGAACAAATTCAGGTCGAGAAAGGGTGGTAAAAACCCGCACCCTGGGTCCGGGTGGAACAATTACTGATACAAACGCAAAAATAATTGAAGCAAATAGCGCGAAGCTCAAAAATTTCTGTCATGCTGGAGGAGCGTAGCGACGAAGCATCTCAGGGTGGCAGGGACTGGCAAGGATGTCTTTCTTCACTCCGAAATAATATCTTCCAATAACCTGAATCGTGGGTCATTCTCCCCGGATTATTCACTCAAGGAAAGATGAAATTTACTCTTTGTAGTTACCTTTTCCGATAGTACCCAAGATATGCTGTGCTAATTCCTCAGCGAAATTGGGCTTCAATATTGATTCCTCTAAATTACGAATATCGCCACTCAGTTTATCAGGTTGCCAAAATAAGGTACCGTATTGATCAATATCGAAATGTCGACGATTACGACTATCTTTATCATCTTGACATGTGCAAATTACGGTCTTTCCCAGGCCAAATGCAAAACCTGCTTCCCAGTAGACTCCACCTCTAACTCCCCCTTTGACAGTGTTTCCTTTTATGTTTTCAGGCATACAGGTAAAATCGGCAATGACCAAACGAGAAGATCTTATTAAAGCTAGAACCTGGTCCATAATAAAACCATTAAAATAAGTCTGGTCGACGACAAGAGGTTTATAACCACATTTTTTCAAAGCATTTTGTACGGCAATTCTATATTCCGTAGTTGAATCATGATACTATATAGCAATAAAAGCAGAGTCAACTGATGGAATAGTCCTTTTTAGTTCATCAAGCCGTCTCCAGCCCGCAGCTTTAATTGTCAGTTGATCATTTCCATTATTCATTCCAGAAAATTCAACATAATCTAATTGTTCAAGTAGCTTATTCAGACCTGTGATATCGATATTACTTTTTGTTGCAATTTTTGCTACAAGTTCAGGGTATGAATATGGTTCAATAACTTTGCCTAGGCTTTCTGCTAACGTTTTTTCCCCATAGAATTGAAGTAATGCATCAAGTTGTTCGTTAACGGTTTGTGGGAAGCCAGCATATCTCAGTCCTTCAAACCATTTATTTCTAGAATCTATATCCTTGGTACCAGCAGCAACAAGCGGATTTTTAATGTCGTTATCGTTTTGCCTTCTTATCCATGCACTGACAAGATGTCTTACATGGTCGAAACTTTGATTAGACGAAAGTATAGATGGTGAACAACTGAATGAGCCTCATCTTTTACAGTCATAAAAATACACATCAACTTTGTATTGACTTGGCACGCGTTCCTGGTTCAAAGGACTATTACACACTGGACATATTGACCTGTTATTTGATGTGTTCAAAACATTACTCCTGACATTTTACTTGCCGATCATGGCTGCTGTTTTTGCCTGCGGACATGGCCTTACCTCCGGTTGTGATTTACCGACAATTCTTGAGCTGGCAGTAGGTGTACCAAATATTATAATGTCCGTAAAAGGGTGTCAAACCCGGGACCGATATAGTTGACCCGAGTGCAAAAAGGTATGAAAACTAAAATCCACCCCGC
>JAFGOB010000138.1 GCA_016926695.1 Dehalococcoidales bacterium
GAGACCCAAGACCAATAATTACTGAATATCTGTTTTCCAGTTTAAGTGGCTCTCACCTCCGGAAGGATGGTTCCCGCAGTTCCGGAATATTGGCTCTATACCTACCGGAACTACGGCTCTCTCAGACCGGTGTACGCATTCGGCATCGCAATTTCCTTTAACGTTCCCAACAGCGTTTCGAAATGTAGGTTTAAAAACCAGAATATAACCTGCTATCTGTAATGCCCTGTAAAGCTCGCTGTTCCCGTCCACATAACCTATAAAGTAATAGGCGATTTCAACGCCGTATTTTTCTCGCAAGTAGATACGGAATCTACTGAAATGCAATTTCCATCCCATTGCCTGAATTGATAGATTCAGGTTTTGTCCGTCAATGAAGGCATAATTGACTAAAGCTTTACGCATTATCAGCACCTTCCAGATATTCGGATATTATCACTTCCCGCGGGTTTCAATTAGGAGTAACCTGTTCCGCTATAGTCTCTTTAATGATCTCAGAGTGGATTTTCATTAACAGTATAGCCAATTTAAGTATTTGTTAACATGAAGTCCATTTAGTTAGCCAAATTATACATCCCTGGCTTATTGTCAACAAGAACTCTTCAGTTGGAAAAGCAGCCAGGGTGACAACAAATGCTTGACAATATAAGAACGCATGTTCTATACTGTAACCGGCTGACGGTAAATAGCAAATCCGGCTCGTGCCATAACGGGCAGGGAGTACCTTAATAATTAAATCAATTAGTCCAATTCGTTATCGCGAGCCAACGCAGGCAGCGGTGGCTGCCCTATGAAGGCAATGAACCCACGTGACAATTTATGCCTTCCCGCTATGTTGTGGTGGTTGGTTCATTCAAAGAGGAATGGGAGTAACTTGACATAAGTCCTGGAAAAATATAATTTTGTTAAAACGAATCCATCAAGGCTAAAACGGTTATTCCCAATGTATTATTTAGAGGTAATCGCCTTCGCCGGACATACCGCGGCGCATAGACCGCAGCCGGGGCATTGCGCGCTGTCTATACTGACTGCCCCATCGATGATGGAAATGGCCGGGCAGCCCAGAAGGTCGATGCATTTATTGCAAGTGCACTCCAGGCATCGTTCCGCCTCCCGGCGGGCTTCCTCGGGAGAGTAGCCTGTTTCCACCTCGTTTGAGTTGTTTTTTCTCAGGCCGACGGCCACTTTCGGCATCAAGACCCTTTCAAGGTGAGATACTCCCTCTGTCTCAACCTGGAGCGGGCTTTCTCTTGGTCCCTCTCCTTCACGCGATGCCTCCAGAGGCTCTCCGTTGAGATATCGCCGGATGGAAACGGCCGCTTTCCGGCCCGCTGCCAGGGCTTCAACCGCACTGGCCGGTCCGCTGACGGCATCCCCGCCGGCGAAGATGCCTGGGATGCCGGTAGCCAGGGTGACCGGATCGGCCTTGATCAGTTTGTTATCTGAATCCAGGGGAAATCCCTCTAAAAAGTCCAGGTCCGGCTCTTCTCCTACGGCTTCTATTACCATATCGGCTCTTGTTTCGAAATCGCCTTCTTCAAGAGCCACGGGGGCTTCTCTTCCACTCTCATCCGGCTTTCCCAGTTGAATCCGGCGGCATTCGACTCCTTTGATCCTGCCTTCGTTTGCCAGTACCCTGGCCGGAACAGCCAGGAAATGGAACTGCACTCCTTCTTTCTCTGCCTCATTGATCTCTTCGGGAATGGCCGGCATATGCCTTCTTTCCCGCCTGTAGATGATCTTCACTTCCCTGAAACCAAGCCTCAGGCAGCTCCGGGCGCAGTCAACCGCCACGTTGCCGCCGCCGATAACCGCCACACTGTCCTTTACCTCCACCTTTTCTCCTGAGTTAACGGCTTTAAGGAAAGAAATTCCATCGGTTACCCCCGCAAGGTCCCCGTTTTCGATTTCCAGTTTTTTTCCGCGATGGGCCCCGACGGCCAGGAAAACAGCCCGGTACTGTTCTTTCAGTTGTTCCAGCCGGATATCGGTCCCCACATGTGTGTTCAGCCGTACCTCGACACCCATCCGGCTGATAGTGCCCAGCTCTTCCAGGACTATATCGCGGGGCAGCCGGTAGTGCGGGATGCCCGTTGAAAGCATCCCTCCCAGCGCGGATTGGGATTCGAAAAGCGTGACATTATAGCCCGCTTTGCGCAAATCAAAGGCCGCCATGCATCCGGCCGGTCCACCTCCCACCACCGCCACCTTCTCCGTCCTTTCAGGACCGACCGCCATGTCCCCGTCATCCGCCCGGCCGAAATCCGCAGCGAAACGCTTCAATGCGGCGATAGCCACCGGCAGGTCAACCTCACCCCTTTTGCATTTACTCTCACAGGGCCTGGTACAGATCCTGCCCATGATGCCCGCAAAAGGCAGTTTCTCTTTGATCAGTTTAAGCGCCTTATCGTACCTGCCCTCTTTGATCAATTTTACATAACCCCTGACATCGATATGCAGCGGGCAGGCGGCTGTGCAAAAGGGATCGGCCTTTGACAGGCATTTCTCCCGGTCGATTTCACAGGGCGCCGTTTTTTCACCCCTGGCCCTCTTTTCCCTCTGGTCCATGATAGCGCACGGATGCCTGAATACCAGGAAGGAAGGACCGTCGAATTTAACCGCCTGTTCAAGTGTCTTGGCGGCCGTTTCGATGTCCAGCGGGTCGACAGCGGCTACGAATTTGATGCCGCAGGCCCTGGCAATGTCCTCGGGCCGGATAGGAGAAACAGCGTTACCGGCGGAATCGCGCCCGCTGGAGGGACTGGGCTGTGAGCCTGTCATAGCCGTGGTCATGTTGTCCAGGACTATCATCGTTATTCTGGTTCCGTTGTACACGGCGTTTACCATCGGCGCCATCCCAGAATGAAAGAAGGTGGAATCGCCCAGGTGGGCGATAACCGGACGGTCAGTTACCCTGGCGATGCCGCAGGAGAGATCGAAACCGCCTCCCATGCAGGTTGAAAGGTCTACGTCGTTTAAAGGAGGGTGAACGCCCAGACTAACGCAGCCTATATCGCCCGGACGGATGGGTTCGATTCCTGTCTCTTTTTTTATCTTCTCACAGACACTTTTGATAACGAAGTGCGAAGCCCTGTGAGGGCAGCCCGCGCATAACGCCGGCGGTCTGTTGGGCAGCAGCGGCGCAGTCTCCCTGGCCAGAGCGTCGATCCGGTTAAAATCAATGGGCGTTTCGAGATCGAACAGGCGGCAGAGGGCTTCAGTGATGATCCTGACGCTGTATTCTCCAGCCAGCGGCAGCAGGTCTTTCCCACGGACTATAACATCGAACCTGTTTTCCTGGGCGATGGCTTTAACGCGGGTTTCCAGGTAGGGTTCCAGCTCTTCAACCACCAGTATGCGGGGCGTCGATTTCAGAAGCTGCTTGATCAGCTCTTCCGGCGCAGGATAAGGTGTACCGATCTTGAGAAGCGATACCCTTTGCTCCAGTTTCAGCCATGCCAGGGCTTCCCGGAGATAGCTGAAAGAAATACCGGAAGATATCACTCCAAGCTCTGCATGGGGATTTACGGAAAGACGGTTGAAAGGCCAGGAATTGACCGCACGTTTGATGGCTGCCATTCTTTCAATCACCAGTCCGCGGTGTTTCCTGGCCACCGCCGGCAGCATGACCAGTTTATCGGGGTCCAGTTCAGGGAATTTTCCGGGGCGAGTGCGGTTTATAGGACCGAGGGTAATGTCGCTTCTGGAGTGCCCTATCCTGGTGGCCGACCTGATAACAAAGGGCTGTCCGAACTCCTCGGACAGCCTGAAAGCCTCTTTTACCATCTCGATTGCTTCCGCGGCTGATGAGGGTTCAAGAACAGGTAAATAGGCTTCCTCGGCTATATAGCGGTTGTCCTGCTCGTCCTGGGAGCTCCACTGGCCGGGGTCTTCCGCTTCCACTATAACCAGCCCGCCGGGAATACCGATATAGGAGGCGGTCATCACGGAATCCAGAGCGACATTCAGTCCCACATGCTTCATGACAGCCATGCTCCTGAAGCCGCATAAAGAGGCGCCGAAGGCCACGCCGAAAGCGACCTTCTCGTTCACCGACCACTCAACTTGCATATCCAGGTTATCTTTCAGATTGATCAGTGTCTCCACGATCTCCGTGGAGGGAGTCCCTGGATAGGCGGAGGCCATCTTTACTCCCGCCTCAATCGCTCCTCTGGCGATGGCTTCATTGCCTAGCACGAAAAGCCTGGCTCCCGGTGCGTCGGAACTGATCGTAATTCGTTCTGATTTATTCAATTTCAACTCCGCATGAGTTTATTTTACTTTTGGCATCAGCGTCTTGGTCCGAGGAGAATATGCTAACCATCAACAGAATTCAATCTATATAAAACGTCATAATTTTTTACGGATAGCGAAGCCTGGTTGAGCTATACCAAAACCGCGTTAGCGTATCGGATAGTGGATACCCTCTGGGTGCTCGAGCACCTTTACTCCTTCATTGCCTTGCGCAGCTTAACAGTGATCCGGGCTGAGCCAATCCATTAATAAAGCAACAATTAATGTCGTCATATATTAAAGAGTGTCTCATATCTAACTTTACAGTATTTTGAACATAAAAACACACTGAAAAATGTAAATATAATAACCTGGCGCTACACCGGCCCCCGTGTGCTTTTATGTAATTGTAAAGTAAGCCATGTTTGAATACAAAATTGTTCAAGGTCATCTAAACTAATTACGGTTGACATTGGCCTGATACTCTAGTAAAATAGCGCCAACATTCTAACGTGGATGGGCATTACGACAGACTATTACGAACAAGGAGGTAGGTTTAGCGAGTATAATAAAAATGTATTTATAAAAAATATAGGAGGATGCAAAAGGATGAAACGTTTCTTATTCTTTGCTCTGGCATTAGTCCTGTTATCCGGTACAATTTTGGCTGGATGCGGTGAAACTGAGACATCAGTTGCACCAACCACCGCAGCACCTGCCGCTACCACGGTACCAAAACCTGCCGCAGCTACAACGTCCAAACCTGCTGCTACAACAGCTCCGGCAGCGCCAAAAGGACCCAGCGGGACACTTACAGTAGCAGTGGCGGATTTCTCCAACGAATCGACCGACCCCATTAACCTCGAGTCCACCTGGGGCTGGAGTTATTATGATGCCCTGCTCGAGTGGGATAAAGATGGTAATATTGTCGGTGGTGTAGCTGAATCATGGATGATTGATGGGACTACCATCACCTTCACAATTCGCAAAGGCATCAAGTTCCATAACGGCGACCCGCTGACGGCTCATGATGTCAAGTTCTCGATGGACCGCTTCTCGGATATGCAGCAGTCGACCAATCCCTGGTCGTTTTACCTTAGCAAAGGCTATAACCAGGTTGAAACCAGAGTGGTCGATGACTACACCTTCCAGTTTGTCCAGGACCACCCTGAGCCCTCCCAGCTTATCATTATGGCATGGACGCAAATCCTGCCCAAAAACTATTTTGAGAAGGTCGGTCAGGAAGAGTTCCGCAAGCATCCTATCGGCTCCGGGCCCTGGAAATTCAAGGAGCTTGTCTCGGAAACAAGTATTACCTATGAAGCCAATACCGAGTACTGGAGACCGGATGAAATACCTGCCTTCCAGACCTACAAAGAGATCCAGGTGCCTGAGCAGACTACCCGCATCTCCATGCTTAAAACCGGTGAAGTCGATATGATTCAATTTATTGAGGCTGACAAGATTGACGAGCTGAAAGCCGCCGGGTTTAAAGAGTTTGCCATTGGCGTCCCCGGGACTTGCAGTCTGGTCGTCCAGGGATCCTGGCTGCCGAATGCCGGGGCCACGGGCGACATTCGTGTCCGCCAGGCCCTGTCCTATGCCATCAACCGCCAGGAGATATGCGATAGCCTGTTCGCTGGGTACGCTGTCCCGGGCGGCCGCTTCTACATGTATCCGGGTGGATACGGTTGGAGCGATGCACTGGCTGCTGACCCCTATGATCCGGACAAGGCCAAGGCGCTCCTGAAGGAAGCCGGCTATCCGGGTGCCTTCGATAACCCCACCATCACCGCCTATACTACGGCCGCCGGTGGGCTTAGCGGTGGAACGGATCTTTTCCTGCTTCTCCAGAGCTACTGGGAAGCTGTGGGAATGAAGGTCGACGTTAAGGTCGTCGATTCCACTATTTTCAGCAACTACATATTCAACGGCTTCGCCCGCTTTGCGGGTACCGAGGAGAATATAGGCTGGATAGGCTGCTGGAACTATGATGCCTTTTTTAACTCATCCTACCAGGCCGCCAATATGTATTGCACCATGGGTGTCCACAACGGAGGCTATGACACCAAGATTGACGAGCTCTATCTAAAAGCTACCGGTGAGCCTGACCCTGTCCAGGGCGCTAAGTACTTTAATGACTTCCAGGTAGCCGCTCAGGAAATGAACATAAACATCGGTGTTGCTCAGACCCAGGCTTATAGCATATACAACCCGAAGACTATCGGCGGCTGGACAGGCAGAACCTGGGTGAGTTATTGGGACTCTATCAACGGCATCCAGCACGCTAAATAGGCTATTCCTAACCGGCAATAAAGTTAAGCTGACCAAATAATGGAGGACTTCCGGGGTAAGTTTGAAACCTCGCTCCGGAAGTCCGTTTGGAAAACCGGGTCGGACCCGTAAGCAAGAATGGTTGCGTTGAAGGACAGTAATCCTGGCAAATTCGTTTTATATGAGTACCGGCCTGTTTGATGTTTCAAATATCTTGATGCTTTAAAAATAGTACTGGCTTTACTGCAACTAAATCCATTGATTTTTTTATTTTCAGGATGGAGGGTGGATTTTAGTTTTCATACCTTTTTGCACTAGGGTCAACCTTTTTAAACTCTAGTCAGTACATTATATATCTCCACTTTCCTCTCCCTTGATGGGAGAGGAATAAGAAGGTGAGGGTGAAGTGAAAATATTTGACGGTTATCCGAAATCTGCCGCGGAAGCAGTAAGGTAGCTATAGATGGTCCGTTTTATAATCATCAGGATTCTCCAGTCTCTGCTGGCCCTGATCGGGATTATCATACTGGTATTCTTTCTTGTCCGCGCCTCCGGAGATCCTTTGAGCCTGCTGTCATCACCTAATATGACCAAGGAGCAATATGCCCAAATCAAGGCAAAATGGGGACTGGACAAGTCATGGGGCGAGCAGTTCATTATTTACATGGGAGACCTTGCCAGGGGAGACTTCGGCGAGTCGCTCGTCAAGGAGCGACCCGTCATTGAGATAATCGGTGAAGCGCTCCCCAATACCCTCAAACTGATTATCCCCGCCTTTATTATAGGCATGCTGCTGGCGCTTATTCTGGGTATAATAGCGGCGACTTACCGCGACTCTATCCTGGATAACGGCGTCAAGTTCCTGGCTGTGCTGGGCCAGGCCCTGCCTGGCTTCTGGGTGGCTATTATGGCCGTACTGATTTTTTCCGTTAACCTGGGCTGGCTGCCGGTGGCCGGAATGACTACAATAGGCCATTACATACTGCCGGTCGGAACGCTGGTGTTTTTCATGATGCCGGGTATGATGCGCCTGGTACGCTCAAGCATGCTGGACGTGCTCGACAGCGAATATATCAAGCTGGCCAGAATCAAGGGACTCCCCGAGAGGACTGTCATCTGGAAACATGCCCTCAGAAATGCACTCATTTCACCCCTGACGGTGGCAGGCATGGTATTCGCCCTCTTTATTACCGGCGCCGTTGTTACCGAGACTATTTTCAACTGGCCTGGCATCGGCAAGCTGCTGGTGGAAACAACTTTCTCCCGTGATTTCGCCATAGTACAGGCCATTACCATTATCGTGGCGATTTTTGTTCTTGGTATAAACCTTATCGTGGATATTTCCTACGCTTACATCGACCCGCAAATCAGGTTCCAGAGGAGATAAAGATTCAGTCATGTCAGGCGCTGCACCAACTTTTGAAGAAATTACCAGGAAGAAACAGACCAGAAGCATCAGGCGGACCCGGCTGACCAGGAACCTCACACTGATAATACCCACAACCATACTGGCGTTGATGATTATCATGGCGATATTTGCCGACCTGTCATGGATCGGCCTGCCTGATGTCCGCCTGTCGCCCCATGATCCCAATCGTATCGTAATTACCGACAGGTTCAAGCCGCCGGCTTTTATGGAAGGAGGCAAGAGTGAATACCTGCTCGGGACGGACAAACTGGGACGTGACGTCCTGAGCCGTATCATCTACGGCAGCCGGATATCTCTCAGTATCTCGGTAGCGGTTATATTGATAACCGCATTTATCGGGACGTTGCTTGGTATATTTGCCGGCTATGCCGGAGGGCGTATCGATGGCTTTATTATGAGGGTAACTGATATTGCTTTATCGTTTCCCGGTCTGTTGCTGGCTATGCTGCTGGCTGTCGCCATCGGGCCGGGTTACTGGACCGTGGTATTTGCCCTCTCCATACTCGGCTGGGCCAGCTACGCGCGCCTGATCAGAGGAGAAGCGATGAGACTGCGAGTGTCCGATTTCGTCGCACAGGCGCGGGTCAACGGGGCTTCCGACTTCAGAATAATGATCAGGCATATTTTTCCCAATGTCATCAACTCGCTGGTGGTTATGATGACCTTATCCGTGGGAATGATTATCCTGTCTGAAGCCGTCCTGAGCTTTCTGGGTGTCGGCGTTCCGGCGCCAACCGCTTCATGGGGCTCCATGATATCTGACGGCAGGGGCTATCTGGATACAGCCTGGTGGGCGTCCGCTTTCCCAGGGATCGCCATTGCGCTGGTCGTAATGTCCGGCAATTTCCTGGGTGACTGGCTGAGGGATAAGCTGGACCCGAGGTTGAGGCAGCTATGAGGAACAATGTACTGAGAGTAGAAAATTTACATACCTCTTTCTTTACCCGCAGAGGCGAGGTTAAAGCGGTTGACGGCGTCAGTTTCCATGTAGACGAGGGTGAGACGCTGGGCCTGGTAGGTGAATCAGGCTGCGGCAAGTCCGTTACCGGTCTCTCCATCCTGCGTTTACTGCCTGAACCCGCCGGCAAGATCGTGGCGGGAAAAATAGTCCTGGAAGGGCAGGACCTCATGGATCTGAGTAAAAAAGAGATGAGGTCGATCCGCGGTAAAAAAATTTCCATGATCCTCCAGGACCCCATGACCTCACTGAACCCGGTATATACGGTCGGCGACCAGATTTCAGAGTCGATCCGCCTGCACCAGGGGCTTCCAGAAAACAAGGTGGAAGAGGAAGCTATATCCGCCCTGCGCCTGTTGAGGATCCCGGCCCCGGAGAGACGTATGAAGGACTATCCATTCCAGCTCAGCGGCGGCATGAGGCAGCGGGTAGTGGGGGCTATCGCCATGTCCTGCCATCCCCGCCTTTTAATCGCTGACGAGCCAACCACTGCCCTGGATGCCACCATACAGTCCCAGTATATAGCCCTGTTCAAGGATATCCAGAGACAGACTCATGCGGCTATTATCTTCATAACCCATGATTTCCAGGTGGTGGCCAAGATGTGTCACCGTGTGGCTGTGATGTATGCCGGCAAGATCGTGGAGACCGCCTCCACCGCTGATATTTTCGAAAGGCCGAAACATCCCTACACCGAAGCATTGATAAACTCCGTACCCCGCCTCGACCGCAAATACGACCGGCTGTATTCCATTGAAGGACAGCCTCCACTCATGACGGACCTGCCTCCCGGATGCCGTTTTTATCCCCGCTGCCCGAAGGCTATGGATGAATGCCGCGACCAGGACCCGCCGGAAATCAAAACCGGAAATAACGCGTCCGCCAACTGTTGGAGGTTGGTCTAAAATGAACGATATATTACTTGAAGCCCGTGACCTCAAGCAGTATTATCCCGTCAAACAGGGGTTATTACAGCGTATAGCAGGGTATGTGAAAGCCAATGACGGGGTATCTTTCACGGTAGACCGCGGTAAAACCCTGAGTCTGGTAGGCGAGTCCGGCGCGGGAAAAACAACTGTTGCAAAGGCTATACTGATGCTGGAAACACTGACATCAGGCTCTATCTTCTTCGAGGGCAGGGATATCTTCAAGCTGTCCGGCGCTCAGGTTAAGGCCGAATACAGGCCGAAAGTCCAGGCGGTTCAGCAGAACCCGTGGAGCTCCATGAACCCGCGTATGCGTATCAGGGATATCGTGGCCGAGCCGCTGGTTGAGAACACCGGACTGAGCAAAAAGGAGGTCAGAGAGAAGGTCGTTGAAATGCTGGAGCAGGTCGGATTGGAAGCGGAGCATACCGACCGTTATCCCCATGAGTTCAGCGGGGGACAGAGACAGAGAATCGCCGTGGCCCGCGCTTTGACCCTGCATCCCAGCCTGGTGGTGCTGGACGAGCCTGTTTCCGCACTGGATGTTTCCATCCGCGCCCAGATAATGAATCTTCTGAAAGACCTTCAGGAAAAATACAACCTGACCTATATCGTCATCGCTCATAACCTGGCCACAGTGCGCTACATGAGCCATAAAGTAGCCATCATGTACCTGGGGCAGATCGTGGAGTGCGGCGAGGCTGAGCCGCTGTTTGAGAATCCCCTGCATCCATATACAAAGGCCCTTATTTCCGCTTCCTCCATGATAGTGCCCGAGGAAGGGAAAGAAATGCAGCAGATTATATTGACCGGGGAGATGCCTTCACCCCTGAATCCCCCCTCCGGCTGCCGCTTCCATACCCGCTGCTCGGAAGCAAGGGAAATCTGCGCGACCGAGGTTCCCCGGGAAAAAATGATCGGCACGCAAATGGTAAAGTGTCATAACTTCGACTGATCAGTCTACAGGACGTTACACCCCAGGCTGATTGCTCCAGTGGAGCGCGCAGGATACGGCCCGTTTCCAGCCGTTATAAAGAGTCTGCCTCTCGTCCCCGCCCATGCGCGGCTCATAAATACGCGCTGGCCGGTATTTGGTAGCCAACTCTTTTAGGTTGTTCCACAGCCCGGCGGCCAGTCCCGCCAGGCAGGCTGCTCCAAGTGCGGTGGTCTCCGTTGTCTCTGCGCATTCAACGGGAATGCCCAGTATGTCCGCCTGGAACTGCATCAAAAAGCGGTTGGCGGCAGCCCCTCCGTCCACCCTGAGACTGGGAATCTTTATCCCGGTCTCGTTTTCCATAACCTCAACTACGTCCCGTGTCTGGTAGGCCATGGCCTCCAGGGCAGCCCTGGCGATATGTCCGCGGGTGGCGCCGCGGGTCAGTCCTACCATTGTTCCCCTGGCATCCATGTTCCAGTAAGGGGCGCCCAGACCGGCCAAAGCTGGCACAAGATATACCCCGGCATTATCCTCAACCGAAAAGGCCAGAGCCTCGCTTTCTGCCGCGTTCTCCAATATATTCAACCCGTCTCGCAGCCATTGTACCGCTGCCCCGGTGACGAAGATGCTTCCTTCCAGTGCGTAAGCAACCTCCCGCTCCAGTGCCCAGGCTACCGTGGTTATCAGTCCCTTTGATGAAAGGACCGGCTGCTTTCCGGTATTCATTAATACGAATGATCCGGTCCCAAAGGTGTTTTTAACCATACCTGTCTTAAAACACGCATGACCGAACAGGGATGCCTGCTGATCGCCGATAATCGCTCCCAGGCGGATGCCTGCGGGGTCCAGCAGACCTGGTGTGGTTTCTGCGTGTACCGGGCAGGACGGCGCCACCGAAGGCATCATTAAAACTGGAATATCGAACAGCGACAGCAGTTCTCTGTCCCATTGTAGTGTATTGATATTGAAGAGCATGGTACGGCTGGCATTGCTGAAATCGGTGATGTGGAGTTTATCCCGCGTGATATTCCAGGTCAGCCAGCTATCGATAGCGCCGAAAAGCAGCTCGCCCCGCTCCGCCCTTTTCTGTCCGTCCGGGATATTGTCCAGTATCCAGCGCAGCTTGGTGGCGGAAAAATAGGCGTCCGGCATGAGACCGGTCCGGGAATGGATAAAATCCGTCAGGCCTTTTCGCTCGAGCTCCCGGCAGAGCGGGGCGGTGCGGCGGCATTGCCAGACGATGGCATTGCTGACCGGCCTCCCTGTCTCGCGCTCCCAGACTACGGTGGTCTCTCTTTGACCTGTGATCCCCAATACGGCCACGGACCCGGGTGGTATGGCGGCCTCATCTATCGCCCGGCGCGCCACGCCCAGAAATGTATACAGGAGCATCACCGGGTCCTGTTCCACCCAGCCGGGCTGGGGATAAAGCGCAGGCACTTCCCGGTAGGCCCGGGAGACTACGCGGCCCTGAGAGTCCACCAGCAGGGCCGTACAGCCCGTGGTGCCTTCATCCAGCGCCAGTATATATTTTCTTCCAGTCATAAAAGGTACTTATCTCTAAATACAGAACTCTTTACGTAACTTTGAACATACCGCTTGGAATGCGCCTTCTTTACTAGAAATATTTAGTTCTGAGATGCTACCAGAAGGATTTTTAGGGATTTCAGAAATTGGATAACAATTTCCGATACCACTAGCTGCAATATTTCCCCAAAATTCTTCTGGTGGTCTGGTAGTACGGGCATCCCAATTCCCATGATGTATAAGACAACCGCTCGTTGTTGTATCATCGCTTAAAAACGCTAATCCAAATGGTTCTTGATCGATTGCTTTATCTTTTTCATCAACACGATTTATATTTGCCATATATATAACTGTTCCTGTTGCCGTCCCAGATGCCATAATCAAAATATTATCAGCTTTTTGGATTAGGCCATCAGGAATAATTCCAGTCAGTTCATTGGGTTTAATTACACGATATTCATCAGAAGGACATAAATTTTTTAATAATCCACAATTTATTTTAGATGAATCAAACCAGCTTAAATTATTCATATTTAGTATTACCAAAACTAACTTATTTCTATACGTTATAGTTTGTCATTTTAACATAATGAGAGAGAATAATATATAGTTATTACAAGTTTTTGAGTACAACGTATTTACTTCAAGTTACGATCTTCGTTGTCAAGTGTTGATTACTATTTTTCAAGCTCTCTCCTTAATTCATTAAGTGTGACAACTGTATTGTCAACCAATTGTATCGCTACTTCTTTTAGTTCGATTTTCTCACTATTATTTTCTTTTTTAGTTTTTCGCCCCTGACCACTATTATAAGCGGTTGATTTGGAAAGGTCTCCCCACTGTTGAAGGGTAGAATATGTTTGTCGCTCATGAAATCATCCGGCCGTATACTATTTTTGGTTCAAAGATGCTACAAAGCTCATGGAGGTTTCGAAGATGTCTATGTCGTTAAAACAGTCTTCCGGATTCTCCCGGTTTATCTGGATCCACTCCTTCATTTTCGCTCTTCCCAATGGCTGGAAGTGGACTATACCCTTCTTTCCGACAAGCTGATCAACTGCATCGGCTGGGACTTTCAAGCCTGCGCCGTTTTCATAGATACAGGCGAATAATTTCTTATTGATATAGTAGGCAGGGTATCCGAACATTTTTCCGGGGACGACAGATGGATTCTTAAGCAGAATCGAGTCAACTACCTGCTTAACTTCCGGACTGAAAATTACTTTAGCCATAACAGATTATATTCCCTCATCAAGTACCTCCATCTTCCCTGATGTTATTTGAAAGAAAATAACACCAGCATCGGGATGTCTACTCTATGGTAATGGATTATTAAAGCATAACATAGAAGAATATCGCTTGTGAACTGCCGGAGAGATATATTTCAAGGTTATTCGGGGAAGTATGTTTCAATTTATAGTTGATATTGAGTCTATCAGGATAAGGAAAGTAAAAGAATGCCCGGCCGGGCTTGTATGCCTGAGGTGGAGAGCCGGGATGTTAGCCGGCACCGGCTAACATCCCGGGAATATTTATTATGGTTGTATTATTTCGGGGGATCGTCCAGTGAACGCCAGTAAGCGTCTCCCAGGTCGTTGGGATTAAAGGCCTCCTTGATCTTGCGCTGGTAGCGTACGGAGGACGGCTGGGGCAATGAAAGATGCATCTTGTCGCGTACCTCCTTAGGTGTGGACCTGCCGTTCGTGCCCCGGGCATAGGCGTTCATCTTTTCCATGCCCGGTCCCCAACCCATTTTTATACCGAACTCAGAGGTGGCATTGAAGAACTCGGTGGTCCCGTCGGTCGATTCCTTATCGAAGGGATCGAAGTGGGTGAAGTTCTCCCACATGGTGATACCGCCTCCGCCCATACCTCCTATGCCGCCCATCATTCCGTCGCCGCCAGCGGCTACGAACGTGCCTTTTTTCTCCCATTCGCGTTTGAAATCGGTAGCTTCTTCAACGTGCGGAGTGCCGATGTCGGGTGGTCCTCCCAGGCCGAAGCAGCCGTCGTATCCTCCGCCGTAGACCAGGTTGAGGTTCTTGTGTCCCAGCCGGACCATATACAACAACGACCAGCCGTACTTTTCTGGATCGTCTATCATCTCCCTGACTTTCCAGCCGCCTGTCTTTTCAAGTATCCTGTCAAGGGCCTTATCCTGCCATTCGATGTCCCTCTGTGTCATTCCCGCGATGACAATCTGGTAGTCTCGTTTCATTTCTTCGGTAAATTTCTGTATCTTGGGATCTTTCAACAGTTCGTCTATATCGGAAAGCTTTCCATCGGGGTTGGTCAGAATATTGATCATGGCGCCTTTGAGGTCGCGGCCGAACATGCTGTACTGCCTGTGAGCGATATAGCCGATGCCGGCGTCCCAGATCAGGTAGCAGGAATCGGCCCAGGACTGCCAGGTCGGGAAGGCCAGGGTGTATCCCCGGATCAGATCGGGTAGTACCGCTTTGTAGGCCGGCGGTCTTCCTTCCACGCAAAGCGTGGTTGGACCGCTCCATGGATAGAGCTTGAGGGCCACTTTGGTATAAACGCCCATGGTGCCGTGCGCTCCCATTGCGCCCCTGACAAGGCCTCTCAGGCTGGGCCCGGGGCCTTCACCGCAGAACCAGCCCGCCCCTGAACCCAGGGAACCTGTCCTCAGGACTTCTCCGGTGGGCATGACCCATTCACATCCGAGTATGTTTTCAGTATTTCCTCCCATGGATATGGTGGAAGGTCCGAGCCCGCCCAGCGATGTAGAGCTGGCCAGCAGTGAGCAACTGGAGCCGGGCCCGTGAATATTGGTGTTCAGTCCGAGCTTCATGGCCTCCGCCTGGAGTATGGCGCCGATGACATGGGGCTCGATTACGGCATACATATTTTTCTCATCTATCTTGATAATGCGGTCCATGCGGCGCATGTCAAGCTGAATGGTATCGTCCTCCAGCGGGAATCCCCAGCCCGACCAGAAGGTGGATGAGGCTTTGAAACGGTATTTGTATTTGTTGCATATCTTTACGATGTTCTGTACTTCTTCCGTGCATCCCGGCAGCAGTACGGCCGCGCCCCTGGGTGTATAAACATGGTAATGAGGGCCCATATGCAGGGCTGTATTTGCCATTGAGTATCTGTAGGTATCCAGTACCGCCGGATCGTCTGAAATATTCTGAGGTCCGACGATATCTTCAAGAGCTTTATAGGCTTCCTTTTTCAAGGCCATATTCTTCTTTCTCCTTCCATGTCCGTTTCGATGCGGACCGGTTTTAATGAATTATTCTTTCCGGTGTTACTAATCGTCTTAAAATAGTCTGGACGAAGCCTGGTTGAGCCTCAGCCGAGCAGGCTCCGGTCACCTTTTCAACTTGTGGAGGCTGTAGGCGACCCAGGCGGAGTCCTATAATACTCCATATTATTATAAGATATTAGTAATTCTAAAGCGCCTGCTGAACAAGGTCTATGACATCGAAGACCTTCATATTGCATCCGTCTGCCTGAATGCCGTCCAGGAAATTTCTCTCACACCAGCCGCAGGCGCTGACGATAGCGTTTGCGCCGGTAGCCTTGGCTTCTTCGATCCTCTCCTGCGCGACCCAGGCTGCGTATTCCGGGTATGCCTCCCGGGAACCTCCGCCGGCGCCGCAGCACCAGGCATATTCCCTGATGCGCTCCATTTCCACCAGCTCTATCCCGGGTATGCTTTTCAGGATATTGCGCGGCGGTTCGTAAATACCCCAGGCCCCGTTGTACCTGGGCTTGGGCGGGTCGTATGCAACTATCTGATTCTTGAATTTCTTCTCTTTTCCCTTCCAGGGAACGTAAGGCTCACCCTGCCTGCCCAGGTGGCAGGGGTCATGGTAGGTGACCCGCAGGGGCAGTGTCTTGCTGAACTTGATCTTGCCTTCATTGACCAATTGTTCCACGTATTGTACGGTATGCAGTACCTCGATCTGCTCGCCGAGCAGTGAGGGGTAAAGCCGCAGGAAGGCATGATAGCAGTCGGCGCAGGAGGTAACAATGGTCTTGACACCGGATTTCTTCCAGGCCTGGATATTGGCTTCGGCGCATTTCAGGAACTCGGCCTTGTAGCCCATATCATAGGCTTTCGCCCCGCAGCAGGACTCTTCCGCTCCCATAATACCAATATCGACGCCGGCCTGTTTTAGGACGGAGACGGCTGTACGGACTGTTTTTTGCAGTTCTTTGTCGTAGCTGTAACGGCAGCCGGCATGAAACAGGACGGCAGCGGGCTCACGGTTGATGTTTTTTACTCCGAGTCCCTCAGCCCAGTCACCCCGTGCCTGAGCGGGTTGCAGCATTACGTTGTTCTCTTTCAGCAGGTGGTCGATAATCTGCTTGTGCTGCGGAAGCACCTGTCCGTCTTCTACAGCCTTGAAACGCAGCTCATGGATCATTTCCAGCGGTTCCAGGTTGTAGCGGCAGATTTTGTCCGATACGTCACATGAACCGCAGGTATTGCATTTGTAGATAACGTCTACTACACGGTCGGAATAGGTGCTGTCTCCTTTTAAAAGGGACAGGGCCATGTTGTAGCGGCCCCTGGCCGAATAGCTCAGGAAATTACTGTAAGCTATGCTGGGACAGCCTTTGGCGAATCTCCAGCTTTTAATGTGATCGAGTGGAATCCATTTGCAGTATGAACACTGGCTGCATCTCTCCATGTCAGCCCTGTAATCTTCAAGTGCCACTTTTTTACGCCTCCTCTTTACTTCAATTTAGAAACAAAGCTTGCCGGGATTCATAACATTATTGGGATCGAAAATGCCCTTGACCTTTTTCAGCGCCATGGTAGCCTGGGCGTTGCGGTTATATGACATATTGGCCCAGATTCCGTAAGGCCGCGAGAAGTAAGCCCCTTCCTGCAGGATTTTTTCACTAGCCAGGGTGAACAGTTCGTTCATTCTGGCGGCTTCCCTGGCGTTATCGCGATCGTAAGGCAGGGTGAACTCGCAATGGCAGTTGACCCCCTGGTGCATCGGCTGGATATAAACTCCGATGTCTGAAACCGGATAGCCGGCGGATTCAGCGGTGGAGTACATTATACGCAGGAAATCGGGTGTTCTGTCCGCCGTGGTTACAAAGAAAATATCCTGGAAAGCCCCTTTATAGTTAAGCTTCCAGTATGGTTCCGGGGAAGTATTTAGAACGGACTGAAGTATATCGCTGTTGATCGCACCGGACAGGGCCGGAACGAGTTTCAGCCCCATCTGCTGGGCGATCTCGGCAATATCCTTCTCCTGGAACTCGACCCTCTCTCTGGCCAGGACTGCCCTTCCGGCGATTCCCACCAGCACTGACCAGGGAGGAAGCTCGGCTTTTAACGACTGAATTCGTTCCATATCACCGGAAACAATGGAAGCTAGGTTGTGGCTGTTTAATATAAAAAGTTCATCTGCGAACCTGTACCTTAAAATTTTATAAAAGAAGTCCAGCAGACCGTCCAGTTTTTGGGCTCCGACAAAATACAGTTTATGTACTTCAGGCAGGACTTCGCATTTTAGCGAGGCCCAGGTTACTATACCCAGGCTGCCCTGTGCTCCCGAGGCGAGCCTGTAAAAGTCTACCTGGAAGGGACCGGCGCCTCCGATCCCTGACTGCTTCTTACTCATGGCGGTTTCTACTGAAGGCCAGTTGGAGGCGTCTCCTGTTCTGAAACGTTCTCCATCGCCCCAGACAATCTCGGTAGAACGCAGCGGGTCCAGCGCCGTCCACTGAAACCGGGTAATAGTGATCGGCTCTCTCTCCAGCAGGCTGGCGACTACAGATTTATTGGATCGCGGAAGCAAAGGCGTTGAGAGCCGTAGCCCTTCCCTGGTCAGCAGTGGCTGGAGCTCGGTATAGGTGACTCCGGGCTCAACGGCGACGGCCCTGTTCCTGCGGTCGATATTATATATCCGCTTCATCTGGCTGAGGTCCACGATCACTGTTCCCGGCACGCTGGGTACGGTATCTCCCCGGAAATGCGGCGGTCCGGAACTCACCGGGACCAGGGGTGTGGCTGTACGGTTGGCCCACTGTACCAGCTTCTGGATCTGGTCAGCATCGCGGACTTTGACTACATACCACGGTTTTAGCGGGTGAGCAAAGCTTTCATCCTTGGAGTAAGCCTGGAGTGTCTCTTCATCATCCAGAAGGCTGTCTGCTCCGACTATGTTGATTAATTCTTCTCTGGTATCAATCATACGACCCTCTCTGTTTTATTTTTACTCTTTATCCAATTAACGATGACGGCTAACTGTTAGTGGCTAGTGTAGTGTCTCTTAGCTGGCTTTACAGTATTTTGAACTTAGAAACACATTGAATAATGTAAATTTAGTTATCTGGCTCTACACTGGATACGATAATTTTTATTCCGTATAACTTTACCACTATACGATACCCGGCATCGGTATTTTTTAATTCGTGATTGGCCGGCGAGCCGGTAAAATCCTGGTTGCAGATATAAAAGGACTTCTAAACTTGATGAATAGATATAGTATAGCGCTTTTTACAACAGGGGACAAAGCGTACCCTCTTTCAGGTATAAACTACTCGCTTTGTCCCCATTTCAAGTCTAAAACCGCTATAGCCCTTTTCCCCTGCTTTGTTTGCAGGAAACGCAGTACCGCATAATTATCATTTCTTTAACCAGGCATTTTTCAGTTTCCACAGCCACATATCTTCAAAACCGGCGTCCTGGATTTCGCCGTTGACGGCCAGCAGTTCTCTATTACAGTAGCAATAGAGGTGCATACAGTGCTCATCGACAATCAGGCGGGATACTTCCTGCATTAATGCCTGACGCTTGGTAAAATCGATCTCGGCATTGGCTTCTGTGGCTTTGGCTTCCACATCTTCTTCGCGTTTGGTGCTGACCCATGTGGTTCCCCTGGCCACAACACCGGAACCCATGGAGTATGCTGGGTCCAGTCCGCGTCCCGGACTGCCCCCGAAAGCCAGGCCGGTCCAGCCCCTGGGGGCCATGCCGGCAAATTCAGGCAGAGAGATCGTTTTAATTTCACAATGGATGCCCACCTCTTTGAAGTAGTCCTGGACGGCGATAAACTGATCGAGGGGTTGACCCTGCACGGTAGTTATCGAGGTCTGGAAACCCTCCGGGTAACCGGCCTCTGTTAGTAGTTCCCTGGCTTTGGCCGGGTTATACGGGTATCCTTTGATATTGGGATTATTAGCCCAGAATCCTTTAGTCCAGGGCTGGTTGGCCGGTTCATAAATACCATACCCGATATTTTCCGCGAGTGCCTCCGTATCTACGGCATGCTGGGCCGCCTGTCTTACCTCGAGTTTGTTCCACGGAGAGGTTTCGGTGCCGCTGTCGGAGAAATAGCATGAAACGCCGCCCGGAGCTTTGATGACCTCGAATCCGGCTGACTCCAGGTCCGCTATATCGCTGGGTGAGAGAGAGGCCAGTACCTGGGCTTCGCCGGCTTTGAACGACATCAGGGCTGTGGTGGCATTGGCTTGAATAGTAAATTCAACGGCATCCAGGTAGGGCTTGCCTTCATCCCAGTAATCGTCGTTTCTTACCAGTTTGAGCGAAACGTCGCGTTCATAGCTCGCAAATTTGAAAGGACCTGTGCCGACTGGATTCGTGCGCGACCAGTCGTCTTCGTGGCTCTTCAAGGCAGTCGGTGAGGCCATCAGGCCTACTGTACCGAAGGAAAGGCTGGCCATGATAGACCAGTCAAATTTTTCCATGTTCAGTTGGACAGTGTAGTCATCAATTACATCTATGGACGTAATTGATTTTAACTGGGGGAACTGACCTCCAACAGCCATTTCGAGGCATTCCTTGACCGATTGAGCGTTGAAGGGCGTCCCGTCGTGATATTTGACGCCTTTTCTGAGATAAAAATTGATAGACTTCAAATCTTCCGCGATTTTCCAGTCGGTGGCCAGCCAGGGAACATATTTGCCGTCAAAACCTATGCGTATAAGCGACTCCATGATAGGGCTGGAAAAGCGTTTGTCGTTGGGGTGATCGATAAGAAGGGGACTGCCCAGGTTGGAGGGACTTCCCACCATGATGATCTTCAGTGTGCCGCCTTTGACAGGCTGGTCTGCCGCAGGCTTGGTTTCGGGCTGGGTAGTGGTTGGAGCTGCGGTGGGTATAGCCGGGGCTTTAGTTTGCTGGGCTGAAGTCTTAGGTGGAGCTGCTGTAGTCGCAGGAGCCGGAGCCTGCGCCTGTGTTGTGGCTTGCTGGGTAGCAGGGGGTGCCTTTGTAGTAGTGCTCTCGCTTGAGCATGCCGCTAAAACCAGTGAAGTCACGAGTACCAGGATCAGGAAAAAGGTGCAACTTTTAACAATCCTTTTCATCGTTTTACCTCCCGCATATTTTTATTGAGTCAATATCAATCATGCCTCATATAAAAACAATCTACTCCTAATATCGTGTTATTTAAGATTATTCCATCCCGGTATGTTCAAACATAATCTATATCCTGTCACAGGCAACATAATGTCCTCCGCCCAAATCGCGAAGAACGGGCTTTTGTGTTCTGCATTCCTCAACTGCTATCTGGCAGCGCGGATGGAAGTGGCAGCCCGGAGGGGGGTTGGCGGGACTGGGCACTTCCCCTTTCAGGATGATGCGCTTGCGGGTTTTTTCCAGGCGGGGATTGGGGATGGGAATAGCCGAAAGCAGGGCCTGTGTGTAAGGATGGAGCGGATTGGCGTACAGTTCCTGTGAGCTGGTCAGCTCCACAATCCTGCCCAGGTACATAACGGCAATCCTGTCGCTGATGTGCTGCACGACGGATAGATCATGTGCTACGAAAAGATAGGTCAGTCCCAGCTTTTCCTGCAATTCTTCCAGTAAATTGATGATCTGCGCCTGGATGGAGACATCCAGGGCGGATATGGGTTCATCGCATACAATCAATGAGGGCTGACAGGCCAGGGCCCTGGCTATGCCCAGGCGCTGTCTCTGCCCGCCGCTGAATTCATGAGGCACACGGTCCGTCATCTTCGGATCGAGCCCGACGATACTTAACAACTCGGCTACCTTGTCATCAAGCTCCTGCGGCGTCACCATATGATGGATTATGAGAGGATCGGATACAATACTGCCCGCTGTCTGGCGTGGATTAAGCGATCCGTAAGGGTCCTGGAAGATAGCGCCCATACCCCTTCTGAAAGGCCTGATCTTTCTTTCCGGCAGGAAGGAAATATCTGTTCCCGCAAATATGATTTTACCCTCCGTGGGACGGTACAGCCGCAGAATGCAGCGCCCGGTGGTGGTCTTACCGCAGCCGCTTTCTCCGACCAGCCCCAGGGTCTCATGCTTCTTGATCTGGAAGCTGATATCATCGATAGCCTTGATATCGCCCACCTTACGGCGCAGCAAACCGCGGGTGATGGGAAAATACATCTTAAGGTTTTGGACATCAACCATAACATCGTCTTGTGCCACTTCGTCACTTCTCCTGAACATCTACATAACATGACACATAATGCTGATCGCCTATCAGGCGAAGTCCGGGCCAGGGTTCCTGTTCACATTGTTTTGTTTTATACGTACAGCGCGGCAGGAACGCACATGTAACGGGCATATCTATCAGGTCCGGAGGAATACCGCTGATCGGTACCAGTTTTCTTAAGGTGCGGGTTTCTCCCAATACCGGGACACACTTCAACAGACCGATGGTGTAAGGATGTCTGGGATTTTCGAAAATATCATCCGAGAGACCTGATTCGACCACCCTTCCCGCATACATGACATAGATTCTTTGAACATAGCGGGCCACCACACCCAGGTTGTGAGTGACTATAACCAGGGATGTTCCCAACCGGTTTACCATATCCTTCATCAATTCCAGCAACTGGGCCTGGGTGGTAACGTCGAGGGCGGTTGTAGGCTCATCGGCGATGATTATTTTTGGATTGCAGGACAGGGCCATGGCGATCATGACTCTTTGCCTCATCCCGCCGCTGAACTGGTGCGGATAATCGTCGATCCTGGTGGCGGCGTCCGGGATTCCCACTATTTTAAGCATTTCTATGGCGCGTTTTCTGGCCTCCGGCGGGTCCATTTTCAGGTGTAATTCCAGCATCTCGGTGAGTTGCCGGCAAATTGTCAGGACCGGGTTGAGGGATGTCATGGGTTCCTGGAAGATCATTGCGATTTTCCCGCCGCGGACAGAGCGCATTTCAGCGCTGTTGGCTTTAAATTTCAGCAGGTCTGCCCCTTCAAAGATGGCCTGTCCGCCCATTATCTGCCCGGGTGGCATGGGTATGAGCTGCAATATGGACAACTGGCTGACCGATTTGCCGCATCCGCTTTCGCCTACCAGCCCTACCGTTTCCCGGGCGTTGATGTCGAAGGACATACCGTCAACCGCCTTGACTATTCCCCGGTCGGTTTTAAAATATGTTTTCAGGTTTTCAACTTTTAGTATAGCTGTCATCTTGAAATCTCTTCCGAAAATTGTTGTGTATAGCCTGTTTCAAAAGGCGCCTCTTAACCGCGGGTCCAGCGCATCCCTGAGGCCGTCTCCTACCATATTAAAACCGAATACCACCAGCATAATGGCGAAGCCAGGCGCGAATGACAGTATTGGATGTGTCAGCAGGTACTTGTAACCGTCATTGACCATACCTCCCCAGGCGGGTTCCTCGGCCGGGACTCCGATTCCTAAAAAGCTTAATGCGGCTTCAGCCAGGATCGTGCTGCCTAACCCGATCGTGATCATTACCAGGATAGGAGGAAAGGCGTTGGGTAGTATCTGCCTGAGCATCATCCTCATATCACTCATACCCATTACCTTGCCGGCCAGGATGTAATCATTCTGCTTGACTGTCATAGCCTGTCCGCATACCATACGGACCATATGGGGAATACTGCCGACTGCCAGGGCAAAGATGACGTTTTTAATGCCGCTGCCCAGCAAAACGGCGATAATCATGGCGGAAATAATCATGGGGACCGCCATCAGAGCATCGGTAAATCTCATGATGATATTATATGTCCAGCCGCCGAAATAGGCTGCGCAAAGGCCCAGGAAGGTGCCTATTAAAGTGGATATGCCGATTGCCCCTATACCGACCATCAGGGAAGTTCTCGACCCGTAAACAATGCGGCTGAGGGTATCCCGGCCGATAGCATCGGTACCCAGGAGGTGCTCGGTGGAGGGCTGTAGGAGCTTGTCTCTCAGATTCACTTTATAAGGATCGTAGGGGGCAATCAGGGGAGCAAAAATGGCTGTAACAATCAGCAGGACAATAAATACCAGCCCGACCACGGCTATCTTGCGACCGAAAAAGACCCTTATTACACGCCTGAACTCGCTGTAATGAGGGGCTTCCGTTATTGATACGGCTCCGGCGGGTTCCTCCGGTGATGTGACTGCATTTTTTGCCATTTTTGACTCCTTAAGTGTATCTGATACGCGGATCGAACCAGCCGTATGAGATATCGACCACGAGATTGGCGATAACCACAAAAAAGGCCATAATCAACACGCCTGCCTGGACAATTTGATAGTCCTGTTCGAAGACGGCGTTGGTAAGCAGCCTGCCCATACCAGGGATATTGAAGACCGTCTCGATAAGCACCGATCCTCCGAATATTACGCCTACCTGGAAACCCATGATGGTAACCACGGGTATCAGGGCGTTCTTGATGGTATGCCTGATCACAATGATGCGCTCTCTCAAGCCCTTGGACATGGCAGTACGGATGTAGTCCTGACGCACTACCTCCAGCATGCTGGAGCGGGTCTGGCGGGTGAGGGTAGCAATACTGAATACGGAGAGGCAAAAGACCGGCATGATAACCTGTTTGGTGCTTAACCAGAAATCTTCCATCGGAGAGGTATAACCGCTGACGGGCAGCCAGCTCAGTTTAAGAGAGAGGAAATAAATCAGCAGGATGCCCACCCAGAAAGAAGGAACGGTAATTCCCAGATTGGCCAGCAGGGTGACAACGGTATCTATCCATTTCCCTCTCCTGAGTGCGCAAATCACACCGGCGGCTATACCTAAAATGCTGCTGATAAGCACGGAGAGAATGCCCAGGTGTATTGTGATCGGCAGCCGCTTGGCGATAAGCGTAGATACTTCTTCCTGCATCAATATAGAGGTCCCTAAATCGCCCCTTAAAATACCTCCTATCCAGACTATATACTGTTCAGGCAGCGATTTTTGGAGGCCGAACTTGATTTGCAGTTCATGGTATTGTTCCGGAGAAAAATTGGCTACTTCATTACCCATGTAAAGCATCAAGGGATCGCCGGGTAACAGGCGCATGACCATAAATACAAACAAAGAAACGATAATTAAAATGATAAGACCCATCAGAAGACGACGTACAATATATGCGCCCAATTGTTTCCTTCCTTCATCAGATATTGAAAACAAATCGATAAAACCGAAGTCGCTATATATTGTGAACATCAAGTGCGACCGGAGATACTGATATCTCATGGTACGGGTATTTTAGAGAGCTTTAAGTCTATACATTATTACAGACTTGTCCAAAATAAAATTTAATCAAAAGGAGTAAACAGAGACTCCAAGAAGTATAATTATTGAAAGTGTCACCAATCAAAAAA
>JAFGOB010000139.1 GCA_016926695.1 Dehalococcoidales bacterium
ACATAATCCAAACAAACCGCCTATCTTGAATCTAGATGGTCACACAACTAAAGCTATATCCGGTTAATAACAATAGGCCGAAACACCACACTCTGGATGTTCAGGCTGTCGTTGTCTTTACTGTCGCCGGGTTTGGCCGGGTCACTACCCGGCGAAAATATAAAGATATAATGTCAAAAATCGCCATCCGCCGGGAGTTGGTTAGCGAACAACCTGCAATTGAGCGGTGTGTAAATTTTCTATTTCCCTGACGAATTCAGGGCCGAGATAAGCCAGGAGTTCATTCCGCTGGGATTCAAAAATAGTTTGTCCCTGGTTGTTACAGGGCAACTCATCCAGAAAATCAGCAACATGCAGGTAACAGCCGTCCCAGGTAACCGGAAAGAGGAAACATACCATCGGCTTCAGCAAATGAGGATCGATCCCCATTTCCAGTGCCAGGCTGTGCAGATGGCAGCCACGGTGCTGATGGTAATAAAAAACGCATTTGCCATAGACCCGTGTTCTTAAGACCCGGCCGGAAGGGAACTCCGGACGTATATCGGCTTCAGGGAAAAACCATTCGGAAGATGGGATGCCTGATCGTTGCTCTAAAATATTTTGGTAGTAGAAAATCCGTTTGACTTCCGCAATATCCACCGGACAGCCGTAGGTGCAACAAATATCTTTACAGAAGGTACACTCCAGGCAGCGGGAAAAGTATGACCTGCTCCAGATTTGTTCATCCACTTCCGTAATCTTAAGCAGGCCAGGGTACGATTTTATATGCATCATATTCAGTTTGGCGATTTTTCCGGATATTCCGGTTGGTAATCGTTTTATCCGGATAGAAATTGTATCACCGAGGGAGATCTTAAATCAAAGCTACTTTTATTGACAGCTATCAGGCGGGTGAAGTGCCTGCGGCAACGCGGAGAAGATTTGGCTCAGAAATCCTGCGGAAAGCGCTTGCTGAAGGTCATTATTGCGCTGCAGTTTAAAAAATCGATTATACTTATACGCCAGGTCATAAGGAGTAGCACTGTGTTCAACAACGATTTCATCTGGCTGCCTTGGTATTCCCAATATGATCGAACGGTTTTTGGATGAAGATAGTGTCAATATGCATCGTTTCCCGGTTGACCTATTTTCTCGCTATCCCGTTCTTTATGTCCGGAATATAAACGGGCCGGACGGACCTTTCGTTCGGGTCAGACTGAAAAACTGGAGTTTAATCCGGTTGGTATTATTCATGAACTGAACAGTCCTTTGTAACTAAAGTCAGCCTGCCGGAATCAGCCTGTACTTTCAGATACGATGGTTTGACCGTGAAGGATTCTTTCTCTATACTAGAATTCAACTGACAGCAGGAGAAATCCATGAACGAGCAGGTATTTACCGGCTGTACTCAGGGCGGACCGGTAATGGTACATGTAGCGGACGGGCGGATAATACGCATCAGACCCCTGGCATTTGGTGATCATGAAAATATTCCCACCTGGAAAATCCGGGCATCGGGGCGAACCTTTGAAGCTCCCCGCCGGGTGACCCTGGCGCCTTATGTCCTGGCCCAGCGGGCGCGTACCTATTCCAGCAGCCGTCTGCGCTATCCCCTTCAAAGGGTGGATTTCGATCCCGGGGGTGAACGCAATCCGCAAAACCGGGGCAGGTCCGGTTACCGGAGAATAAGCTGGGATGAAGCGCTGGATACGGTAGCGGAGGAAGTAAAGCGGGTCCGTTCTCAGTTCGGTCCGGAAGCTATTGCCTCCAGGTGTTCTTCACATCACGAATGGGGCGATATCGGGTATAAATTCGGCGCCTGGGGACGTTTTTTCAATCTGCTGGGATTTACCGATGTTTTTGACAACCCGGATAGCTGGGAAGGCTGGCTCTGGGGCGCCGCTCACGCCTACGGTTTCTGGTGGAGACTGGGCGTCCCCGAGCAGAACGATCTGCTGGAAGATACCCTGCAAAACAGCGAGTTGATTATATACTGGTCCAATGATCCGGATTCGACTTTTGGAGTTTACGGCGGCCAGGAATCGGCAGTATGGCGGATCTGGCTGAAGGAAACGGGGAAAAATCAGATTTTTATCGACCCGTACTGTAATGCCAGCGCTACCTGGCTGGGCGGCAAGTGGCTGGCTCCCCGCCCTGGAACGGATGCCGCACTGGCGGAGGGCATTGCCCATGTCTGGTTAAGCGAAGGCACCTATGACCGCGCCTACCTGGAATCACATACCGTTGGCTTTGAAAAATTCCGGGACTATATTCTGGGACGGGAAGACGGTATCCCCAAAGATCCCTGCCTGGCATCAAAAAGAAGCGGCATTCCTGCCTCCACGATCAAGGCGCTGGCGCGCCAGTGGGCCTCCAGCAGGACCAGCCTGGCAGCCGGTACGCGGGGAGGATTCGGTGGGGCTTGCCGGGAAGCTTACGGTACCGAATGGCCGCGTCTGGCCCTGCTTTTACAGGCCATGCAGGGTCTGGGAAAACCGGGAGTAAATATCTGGGGCGCTACTACCGGCGCTCCTTATAATAATGACTTCAAATTTCCGGGTTATTGTTCTTATGGATGGGGGTTGAATCCTCTGTCCAAAAAGCAGGCCGTCAATCCGGTCAGTCAGAGAATCTACCGTTTACTTCTGCCCGAGGCTGTGCTGAATCCACCGGTAAGCTGGCTGAGCGAGGGTTTCTGCGGCAGTTCCCTGGAACAGCAGTATGTGCCTTATCGATATCCTGAGCCGGGAAAGTCCCCTATCAGGATGTTTTACCGCTATGGCGGATCATATGTGGGCACCATGACCGAAACAGGACGTTACGTACGAATGTACCAGAGCCCGGAACTGGAGATGGTAGTCAACCAGGACGTCTGGTGGAATACCGAGACTGGCCTGGCTGACATTATTCTGCCGGCCTGCACCAATTTCGAACGTAATGATATTGCCGAATGGGCCAATTCCGGAGGCTATGCAGATAACAGCTCGGATGTCTGCAATCACCGTATCATTGTATATCAGCAGAAATGCATCGAACCGCTCTACGAGTCCCGTTCGGATTACTGGATTTTAACTCAACTGGCGGACCGTCTGGGCTTTAAAGACGAATTTACGGACGGTACTTCGGGGGAAGAGGAATGGATCGAACGTTTATTTTACGCTACCGATTTGCCCCGTTATACCACATTTGACGAATTCAAGAAAAAGGGTTATTTCGTGGTACCGCTGCCTGAACCGTACCAGTCCCGCCCGGCTTTCAGGTGGTTTTATGAAGGACGCGATTGTGATACCGGTGACAATAATCCGTTGAAAAATACTCCGAAGGCTAAAAGGCTGGGGACCCTGAGCGGAAAAATCGAATTTGTCTCTCAAAGTCTCAGCCGGCAGTTTCCGGAGGACGGGGAAAGGCCGCCCCTGCCGCGCTACATTCCCAGTTGGGAGGGACATGAAAGTAAAGAAATAACCGTCCGTTATCCGCTTCAGATGATCTCACCCCACCCGCGTTTCTCGTTTCACACCCATCACGATACCGGGAATCCCTGGCTGGATGAAATCCCGGACCACCGCGTATTAAAAGACGGACATTACTGGCGAACGGTCAGGATTCACCCTCTGGACGCGGCCCCCAGGCGGATTAAAAACAGGGATATTATCAAGTTATTCAACGACCGGGGGGCTGTGTTGGGAATAGCGACGGTGACTGAGAGAATCAGGCCGGGAGTAGTCCATTGCTATGAGTCTTCCGGAATTTACGATCCCCTGGAAAAGGGAAATTCTTACAGTCCCGACCGGGGCGGCTGCGTTAATATCCTTGCGCCCTCCCGTATGATCTCCCAAAATGCGCCCGGGATGGCAAACAATTCCTGCCTGGTCCAGGTGGAAAAATGGGAGAGTTAACTCCGGGATTTTGTTTTTTACGGGTATTTTTCCGGCTCTTTATATCCCGACCTGCTTCAAGAGAGTATGTTGCTCATCGTAAAAGAATACAATTACTCTGCAACAGGATGAAGATGGCTATAATAGATTAAGACCTGAGATTCAGTTTCTTGCTCCGCGATGACGCTGATAGGTTCCTCGCGAAAATTTGGAATATTAACGCTCTAGATGAGTCTACCGGTGACTATGGAAATTTCTTTGGTACAATTTTTAAGCCCTACGGCTATTTTTTTTACGCAGTTTGAATCAAATATTGCTGCGGGCAACAGGGCAACCGCGATGCACATGATCTTTCTCTGGTAATCGTATATCGGTGAGGCGACTGCTTTGATCCCATGAACGTATTCTTCATCATCGAAAGCAATCTCTTCTCTTCTGATAGTGTTAAATTGTTTGTTTAGTTTTGAGATATCTGTAATGGTGTACCTGGTGATTGGTTTAAGGGTGTTTCTCTGAAAATACGCTGTCCTTTCTTCATCTGTCAAAAAAGCCAGCGATAGTTTCCCGTTCGCGGTTGCGTACGAGGGAAGACGTTTGCCGATGGGTGCCGTAGGTCTGAATTCGTTCATCATGCCAATTTCGTCTATAACCAGCTCCGCATCGGAATCATGCGCTGTTAAATTGACAGCGATATTGTTATCACGGCACAGCTTGCTCAGATGCAGGTATGTGATATCCAGGTATCCCAGGTGCATTCTTACCGTATGACTGAACTCCAATGTCTTTAGACCAAGTGAATATTTACCTTTTTTGTTACCCTGGTAGACCAATCCCCGGTTCGCCATCGTAGATAAAAGTCGATATATGGTAGCGTTATTATAGCCTGTTATTCTGGATAATTCGGTTAATCCCAGTTCGGCATCTTCTGCTAAAAACGCCTCTAAAATATCTATCGCTTTGTTTACAGTCCCGGAAACATTTTCCATTTTTGATATCCATTTTTGATATTTGAATAATAAAATTATATATTCATGGTATTAACTGGTCAATTTTCCAACAGGGCTTAATAAAGAATTAAAGGATAATCGTTTTCCTCCGGCCAGGAGAAAATAGCTGTTTCGAGCTATTGACCCTGGTATGATCTGCAAGTACATTTTACTTGCTTGTTACTTATTTACGGGTAATAAAGAAAGTGGCATTAAGGTTTGAGGAATATTTAAGAAAAGTATGGGATATGACATTTTGAAATAGGTAAAATAAGGAGTCTTCAAAATGAGCACTATAAATTCTGTTCTTGGACCAATTGATACCGGAGATCTGGGATTTACTCTCATGCACGAACATGTAATGAGCCAGGGCTTTGTTGCTAAAGACTATCCTGAGCTTTTTGGCGACCGTTTTATAGACCGTATTGTTGATGGACTGATCGAGGCCAGGAAGGGTGGAGTAGACACAATAGTCGATGCCACCACTTTCGACCTTGGCCGTGATGTGTCTATATTAGCCGACATTTCCCGAAAGACCGGCGTTAATATAATAGCCTGCAGTGGGTGGTGGATGGACTATCCCCCTTATATTGCGGGACACTCACCTGATCTCTTTGCCGACCTGTTTGTGCGGGAGGTCCGGGAGGGTATCGCCGGTACCGGCATCAAGGCTGGAATCCTGAAGTCGGCTGCGGATTTCGGGGGAGTATCCAGGGAGGGAGAAATAATGTTACGCGCTGTAGCCAGAGCGCACTGCCGGACTCTTGTCCCGATTATGCTCCATTCCTATGCACCGGAGCAGGTTGCGAGACAGCAATTAGCGATCTTGAAAGAAGAAGGTGTCGATCTAAGAATGGTAGCAGTAGACCACGTAAATGATACCCAGGACCTGGACTACCTTACATGGATGCTGGGCCAGGGGTGCTATCTGGGTATGGACCGTTATCCGGGGCGTAACCTGAGCGTGTATGCCCGCACGGAAATACTGAAGATGCTGATCGACCGCGAATGGACCCATCGGCTTCTTCTTTCTCATGATTTAACTCTGGCCAGCCCTGAATCATTTTATCCGCCGGAAGTAAAAGAAAGTACGGAAAAAGGTAATCCCTATGGATACCTTTATATAAAAAAGGTGGTCTTTTCGCAGCTCAGAGACATGGGAGTGCCGGAAGATGTCCTGAGTACTCTCTGCGTGGACGGGCCGAAAAGATTTTTTGAAGGTATTTAGTTAAGGATTCAACGGCTGTAAAAGCACCTTGATCTTGAAGATCGGGAAAAAGCCGCTTGTAACAGAAGGAATAAGATTTTCGGGCGGATCAAGTGGCGAAAGGAGGGAGTAAGATGAGCTGCACGCAGGCAATGGCGCTTGGATTAACTTCACAAAAAGGAAACATGAATGCACAGAATGGTGATGAATCAGCAGGTGAACCGTCCTGGGAACATCTTCTGGTGAAACTGGTAATCCCTGAAAAGGGATACAGGTATCTGTGCCATGAACGCAGTATAGCATTACCGAACTATGAAGTCCCCACATTAAATGAAAAAGGGGTCAGTGTCACCGAACCCGGGAAATTTTCTCAAGAGTTTCCGCCTTATCCGGGCAAAGCTGAGTATCTTTCACTGGAAGAGCTGCTGCAAAGCTCGTCCAGTTCCAGAGAATATGTAAATAGATGGGCAAAAAATTTCACGAAATATGGATACACTTCAAATGTCGGAAGGACTATTGTTGATCCAGAAGAAGGTTATTATATCGAGGGTGTGAACTTTGTTTACGGCGACCCGAAAAACCATGCCGTTCACGGTCCTATGACTGATCAAGTTTTTGCCGCCGGCAACTTCCTGGTTACAGAGCGGTTCAAACAGTACGAGATGGGAATAGGTGCGGGCTACAATAGAGCAAAGAGAGTATGGCAAATGCTTGTTGACCGGCAGTATGACTGCGCCGTCATGTCGTGCGCCAAAACACCGGACGGCTTCGAATCAAGTATCGGTATTACGCTGCCTTATTTTATGAGTATCTGGAGAGATCATGGCAACATCTCTCCCGAAGAGCAAAGTAAAAGTTGTTATGTTCCGGAGGAAAGAGGGGCACTTACCGTTTGCTGTCACGGATCAGCGCACCGTACAGCCAAATGCGTTATTTCTGTTTCTGTGGAAAGCCACACCAATTTGCTAAGTTGTATGTGGATGACCCTGGGTCAACCCTGTATTGCTCCTTTCCTGCCATTCTACATCGGTATAAATGAAGTACCGGAAATAGCCGGTAAAAGGGCAAACCCTCTGGCAGAGATATTTGAAAATTTAAGAAAAACGGTTGAATATCACCCGGGATGCAGAAATGAAATTACCCGCTATTTTACCGTTTTTGAGCAGCAGACCATTGCCCAGGGCGAGTTGTTGGAGGTTGAAGTCAACAAGCTGGCGGACAGCGGGAAAGAAGAAGAGGCCAGAAAAATGCTGACTGACTTCGTAGCCGAGAAATGTAATGAAGCTATGTCGGCAGGCTCTTTGTGGCTCGAGTATCTAAAAGGTCTTCCTCTTGCACCCGGATGAGTTTGAAAAAGGTCAGTCCGCAGTTCTTAACTATGAAAGGGGGAATAAGCGAATTTGAGTAGAGATTTGGATTCAATAGCAGTCGGATACCTGCCACTGGGTATACCGCCTCCCGTCCGTAAACGAAAAGACATGGTGACGGAGAGGAAATACAGCTTTGAGGTTCCGACCGGTCCGATTCCTGTCCGCAGTATCAGGAAAAAGGTGAGTACCGAGGTGGTAGTGGTCGGCGCGGGCATAGCCGGATTGAGTGCCGCTGTTTCCGCTGCTGAAGCAGGTGCAAGGACTATTTTGCTGGAAAAGACCGCTGGAGTCCAGGCCCGCGGCCATGATACCGCCTTTATAGACAGCCGCCTTCAGAAAAAGCTGGGGATCAAGATTGACAAAGATGAAGTAATTCTGAACCTGATGAAACATTGTTGTAACAAGCCGGACCAGAGGTTACTTCGCATGTGGGCGGAGGGAAGCGGCCGGACCGCCGACTGGCTGATGGATATGACGGATGCAGCCGGCCTTGAAATAATTATTTGCAAATATCCTCCTCCACCGGCTTTCAACCATACCTCGGAATATTATCCCCAGTACTCGGTTACACATCAGTATCAAAGCACAAAACTGGTAGCAAAATGCTTGCTTGGCAATGCTATGAAAAAGGGTGTTTCCGTTTATTTTAAGACCCGGGCGAAGCAGTTGCTGAGAAAAAACAATGGTAGAGTCACCGGCGTAATCGCTCAAAATGCGGATGGAGAATACTGGCAAATCAATGCAACCAGGGCCATAATACTCTGTACCGGGGATTACAGCAATAACTCCGAAATGATGGATAAATACTGTCCCCAGTCGGCTTATCTCCCGGCTATGATACCAACCTCTACCGGGGATGGTCACATGATGGCTATGTGGATCGGTGCGGTGATGGAACCGTCACCGCATGCACCCATGATTCACGGGCCTGCCGGTCCTCTTCTTAGTTCCGCCTTTTTGCAGGTAAATCTTTTCGGGGAGCGATTTCAGAATGAAGACGTCCCTATTCAAATGAACGTTAATGCTGTTGAGCGGCAACCCGGCAGAACTGCATGGCAGATATTCGACTCGAAATATCCCGATGAAATTCCCTATCACGGGATAGGCCTTGGCAAAATACTGGTAGCATCTGAAAAATACCAGAAGGAGGTAGCTGGAATATCGATTACTGCCGGCTCAATCGAAGAGCTGGCAGTAAAAATGAAGCTGCCGCTTGAAAAGTTTAAGGCGACAGTCCAGAGGTATAATGAGCTGGCAGTGCTGGGAAAAGACCTGGATTTCGGCAAGCGGCCTGACCGCTTAACGCCTGTTAACAGGCCTCCATACTATGCCGGCAGAGCGGGATACTCTTTGCTGGCTACAGTAGGCGGTCTAATTGTGAACCCGCTTTTGCAGCCGCTGGATAAAGACTGGAAGGTCATTCGCGGGCTCTATCTGGCAGGTAATACCATGGGCAATCGATTTGCCGGTGACTACCCGACAATGTGCCCGGGACTCAGTCACGGTATGGCCATACACTTCGGGCGGATTGCGGGGTTTAATGCTGCTACGCGGAAGGATCCGGACTGACTGTATTTCATGATGCTGTCCTCACTATCAAACTAAAATAGCTTAAATCAGCTATTGACCCTGGTTATTCCTGATGATTAACTGAATTAAATAAAAATTCGTCCTATGGGCATTGCCTTGAAGAACATCTTTATAGATTAATTTTTGTCAGGAAGTAGCCTGAGGTATTAATAGACTGGATGGATAAAAATCATAGTGAGGTGGTAATAATGAAGAAAACAGCAGCCATTCTATTTTGCTTATTTTTGTCGGTTTTACAGTTAGTACCTGGTTGTTCAACTACCGAAGATAAATCTACCACCTCTCCAGCCGTTATATCTGCTCAACCTCCGGTTGTCTCTCAACCTGCGGCTGCCCCAAAAACCACCATCCTGGCGGCAACAACCACTCCGCCTGTAGCTTCGGATTCAACCTCAAAATTTGGAGGTACGTTCAGATATATCGATCCGCGTTCGCCATCCACTACTCTTGGCTGGTGGGCGGAGCCGGGACCGCCGGCGGGATTGTATGCCTGTACCATGCTGGAGGGACTTATAAGTGTTGATTTCAGTGGAGAATCTACACCCTTGCTGGCTACATCCTGGGATATTGCTTCTGATCTCAAGTCTGTCACGTTTAACCTCAGAAAAGGCGTAAAATTCCATGACGGGTCTGAATTTGATGCCGCTGTGGCCAAGTGGAATATAGAGCAGTATATGGCAGCAAAAATTTCAGCAGTCAACACCGTCGATTCGGTAGAGATTGTGGATGACTACACGATCAAACTAAACCTGATACAGTATACCAATACACTGGTGAGTAACAATATAGCCGGTGTATATATGGTGTCTCAGGCGGCTTTCAATAAAGGAGGCGTAGAAGCACTACGCTGGAATCCTGTTGGGACGGGACCTTTTGAGTTTGACAGCTTTGAACCCGATGTTGTCCTGAAAGTTAAAAGGTTTGAAGACTATTGGGACCAACCAAAACCTTACCTCGACGCTATTGAAGCGCATTTCGTCCAGGATTTGCTGACTGCCGAGGCCTCTTTTGAAGCTGGTGAAGTAGACTGTGTCGGCGGGGATTCAGCGCAGCAGTTGTATAACTTACAGCAAAAGGGGGCACAGATAACCCGTGTCTACAGCGGGGCCAGTACACTGATACCCGATAGCACAAATACAAGTTCAGCACTGGCTGACCTGAAGGTACGACAGGCAATTGATTGTGCCATCGACCGTGAAGCTATCGTGAAAGCCCGTGGATATGGTTTTTGGATTTCCACACATCAATTCGCCCCTCCGGAGGCATCTGCCTATGTCGAAGATTTGCCGGAGCGAACTTACGATCCTGAAAAAGCAAAGCAGCTTTTGGCGGAAGCTGGATACCCGGAGGGTTTTAAGACCACTATCTACGGAGATGCTTCAACTTCTGATAAGGCAGCGGCCGTTGCAATACAGGGTTTTTTGAATGATGTTAATATAGACACCGAGCTGAAATGGCTGGACTTTGCAGGATTCGTAAATTACGTTATGGGCGGATGGGAAAACGGGATGCTTTACTGTGCGAATGGATTCAATGCCGGAAATCTTAATTTCGGAATAGATTTTGTATGGTCGCAAAAAGCTCCATTTTTCCCCAGTGTGGAAAAGACCGACGATCTGCAGGCGATGATAACCGCTTCCTTGAATTCAAAAGACTATGACCCGGCGCTGGTACAGGATGTTCTTCGCTATATGCATGATACAGCCATGTTTATTCCTGTGTATTGCATCACACGGGGTCATGCCTTACAACCATATGTTCACGATACCGGTATGGATAGTTCTTTACAATTGTTAATGTCCTGGCTACCTGCTAATACCTGGCTGAGTAAATAATACACACGCTGCACGATTCAGTGGCTCCCGGCGCGTGATTGCGACCGGGAGCCAGAATAACCAAGGACAATAAATGACGCATTTTATTATACGAAGACTATTACAATCAGTATTTATTCTTATTATCGTCTCGCTTCTGGTCTATTTGATGGTCCACATACTCCCGGGTGATCCGATCCTTATATTCGTATCTTCGGGTCAATTGAAGAATATTTCGTATGATGAAATTGAAATCCTCAGACACCAGTATGGACTGGATAAACCCTTACCCGTTCAGTATCTCAGTTGGCTTGGAGGCATTGCCAGGGGGGATTTTGGTGTATCCATCACGACTCATAGGCCTGTAATACAGGAAATAGCCAAGCGTTTACCGATAACCGTGCAGTTGAGTTTCATAGCTCTGGCTATAAGTACCATTATCGGCATACCCGCCGGGGTGATTTGCGCCATCAGACGTGGAAGATGGCTGGATACCATGATCAGTATTTTTGCCAATATAGGCATTACGATTCCCGTTTTCTGGCTGGGAACGATGCTTATCTATCTTTTTGCTTTGAAGTTGGGCTGGCTTCCGGTGCAGGGTTATACATCGCCCTTTAATGACTTCGGTAAAAGCTTCAAGCAGGCTGTTATGCCCGTTTTTTGCCTGTCGTTATTTTCCGTTTCCTCTATTGCCCGTCAAACCCGTTCAAGCATGCTTGAGATAATGAAGCAGGACTATATCAGGACTGCATGGTCAAAAGGTTTGCTCGAGCGCTGGGTTGTCTTAAGACACGCGATAAAAAACGGACTTATTCCGGTGGTCACTCTCCTGGGTATGTCGTTCAGCCTTGTTATCGGCGGCTCGGTTTTGGTCGAAAATGTTTTCAATATTCCCGGTGTGAGCCGCATGGTAGTTAATGCAGTATTCGTTCAGGATTACCCTGTGATTCAGGGTTTCGTGTTGATAATCTCCATTATAGTACTGGTAACTAATCTGATCGTAGATATTTCATACGGCTGGCTCGACCCCAGAATAAGGTACGGATAAAATAAGTTATGGCCATACAATTGAATAGTATTGATGATAATAATGGTGAGACACTACACCGTACAAGTAAGTTTAGATATATAACAAGGGTATTATTTAGCCGGGGAGTGGTAATTTTCGGCCTTATTATTATACTGATATTGATAGTAGAATCTATATTTGCCCCATGGCTGGCTCCATACGACCCTTACGACCAGAATTTAGACCAGGTTTTACAGCAACCTTCAGGTCAGCACTTTCTCGGTACTGATGACCTGGGGAGGGATACACTAAGCCGTTTAATTTACGGGGGACGCAATTCACTGATGGTAGGATTGGTCGCACTCGGTATTGCGGCAACGATCGGTATGGCTATGGGAATGATTGCCGGTTATTTCAGCGGCGGCTGGGTAGAGTCCATCATCATGCGTTTTGTGGATTCCTTGATGTGTATACCCATGATACTTTTAGCACTGGTCCTGGCTGCATTACTGGGACCGGGACTTAGAAACGTAATGATAGCCCTGGGTGTGGCAATGCTACCCGCATATTCCAGGTTGATGTGCGGACTGGTTCTTTCCGTGAAAGAAAATGACTATGTAATGGCGGCACGTTCATTAGGAGCGGGTAATGCACGTATTATCTTCAGACACATTTTTCACAATTGTTTACCGCCTCTCATAGTACTGGTCACGATGCAAATCGGCGCAGCCATACTGGCGGAAGCCGGGCTCAGTTTTTTAGGTGTCGGCATTGAGCCGCCAGGCGCCGCCTGGGGCTCTATGGTTAGCGAAGGCCGTTCTTACCTGCTTACCAGCCCCTATCTTTCCATTATACCGGGTATTGCTATCATGCTGGTCGTTTTTAGTTTCAATATGGTTGGTGATGGTTTGAGAGACGCCTTTGATCCGAGACTCAGGGGTACATTGTAAATCACCTCACAGCAAGACCGTGATGTAACAGTGAATCCGTGGAGGTGATTTTAACTTCAACTATAGAACGCCTGCGTTATAAACCACGTTACCTCCGGAGATAGTCATCAGAATACGAATATCCTGTATTTTGTGCGGGTCTATGGTCAATATGTCATTGTCGATTATACAGAAATCTGCCAGTTTGCCTGCCTCAATGGAACCTTTAAGCTCTTCCATGTGATCCAGCCAGGCCCCGTTGATGGTATACGTCGCGATTGCCTCAGCCACGGTTATACGCTGTTCGGGCCCACTTATTTTACCAGTGGCCTTGGATTCACGCAAGACGGCAGCTTGAATTCCAGGTCTCCAATCGGGATAGATGACAGGAGCATCCGAGCTGTTAGCTACCCGTATGCCGTGATCAAGCATGGTTCTCAACGGCCAGTGATAAGCAGCCCTTTCCTTGCCGACTACAGTCTCCATTAGATCGGATATTGTCCACTTGATCGAGGATTGAACATTCATTCCGATCTCATAGCCGGTCCGTTTAGCGAAATCTCTTATTTTTTCAATGTCATGAAGTCTCGAAAAATCGCTGTGTATGACATAATGTCTGGCGTCCCACGGGTCCTGCTCGATGCACTTCATATACTGGTCGGTAATGATGTGAATAGTCCTCTCTCCGGTGCTGTGTATACCTACCTGTAAACGGTTCGAGTGGACAAGTTTAATCATTTCTCTTAAGCTTTGTTCTTGCTCTCCCAGTGTAGTTCCGTCTGTTTCCAGGAGACCGAAAGTCCCGTCAGGATAGGGTTCAAACATACAGGCGGTCTTCAGAGGAGGTATCCCATCGCCGAGGAATTTCACTCCACCTACTTTCAGCCATTCATTTCCGAAATTATAGCTGCATCCAATATGTTTGAACGCTTCTTTCATGGCCTCAAGACTGAATTTGCCCCGTTCACCCATATGCAACAGCATATTTACACGACAGGTCCATTTGCCATCCCCGGAATGCCTGTTAAACGTGTCGTTATAACATGCCCATTTATCGCGTTCAACGCCGGCGTCAGTGAAACTGGTTATACCAAGTGAGTTAAGTTCAGCCATGGCTTCCGGCAGGGCTTTCATTCGCTGCTCAGCAGTCCAGGGCGGGATTATTTGTCTCACCGGCATGTCTGCTTTTTCATATAGCAGGCCGGTACACTTACCGGTAGCATGGTCCCTTCCGATTCTTCCGCCTACGGGATCAGGCGTGTCGTCTCGAATTCCCGCCATCTCAAGTGCTTTGCTGTTAACCCACATGCGGTGACCGGAATATTCTACCAGTACCACCGGGTTATCAGGCGCAACTCTGTCAAGGTCTTCTTTGGAAGGTAATCGATCAGGGTTGGCCAGGCATTCATCCAGATAGCCCTGGTCCCATCCTTCTCCTTGAACCCATTCTCCCGGCGATGCTTTACCGGCAGCTTCAGCTACTATTCCTACGATATCAGCAATTGACTTCACGACGGGGAATCTGATAAATAGTTTCCAGGGAGGCCTTGTTAACGCCCAGTCTGAAACATGGCAGTGAGAATCATTAATACCTGGCAGCATCGTAGCGCCTTTTAGATCGACGACTCTTGTCCTTTTTCCCGTTATAGACTTAATCTCGTCACTCGTACCGACTGCCATGATTTTGCCATTTTTAACGGCGACTGCTTCAGCAATAGAAAAATCTTTGTCGACGGTAATTACTCTCCCATTGCTGATAATCAGGTCAGGCATTAAAATATCGAATAACTCATTTTTGGAATTCATACTATTCCTCCTGATAATCAGGCTGCTTTTTAGATAGAGGTTTGACCGATGGCTTCAACATAAGCCCCCATGGTGAAATTTATGTACCGTCCAGAACGGATATCGAGTCCGAAAGACTTGCCGTTAGATCTCATTTCTTTAAAATTAATCAGGACCGCGCCGAAAGTTGGCATTACCTTTTCGCACCATATGAAGAGATAAATATCAGGGACAATCTTGAAGTAATCGCATATTTCAGTATCAGCCAGTCCTCTTTCAAGCCCTGCCAGGCAGTGCCACGTGAATAATCGCTCGTTTAGATAAATATGCTCATATATATGATTGTTGCTGTAAGTGTATTTCATTCTCTTGCCGACGAGTTCGCTGGTTCTTTCATGGGACTTCACCGGTATATCTGGTAACAGGGGATTAACACATGCTTGCTTGATTTCAATTTTAATCGTACTGAGATCAATTCCTTTGCCTACCCTGTCAAGGAAATCCCGGCAAGCTTCCGTTCTATCTGGTAATATCGCTTGAATAACCGTTGTCTTTCCACTTTTCAGGTCGAGAGCCATTGAAATCGATATACCGGGCTGTTTCGATCTGACGAAATCGACAAAGAATATATCAGAGGCTACGCGTATAGCTTCATATGTCTCGATTTCAGGTTGTTCCTTGTCTGAGCTTTCAGGCGATTCCCATGAGAGTGTTGATTCATTGTGAAATTTACATAACATAGAATCACCGGCAGCAAAGTGCAGATTGAGTTCTATACCTGTAAGTTCATTGCTGCGTGGCAACCTGAACTCGCTCATTCCCTTTCCCCAATCCTCCAGGTCTATCCAGTTCTGTGCCCGAGTTTGCTTCATGCTTCTCCTTGTTTTTTTCGTGATGTTGTATTGTTGCTGTAAAATAGTCTAGTTCAGGCATAGTGATATATGCTCCGGGAATTAAGAAATAACCTGATATTCGGGGTTACTGTAAACAGTTTTTCCACCGACGATAGTATATAGCACAGGTATCTCGTGAATCTTGTTGGGATCAACAGATAAAATATCTTCGCCTATAATCGTGAAATCGGCCAGTTTGCCGGTCTCGATCGATCCCCTGATGTTATCCTGATGGTCTTGCCAGGCCCCGTTAATGGTATAAGCGCGGATTGCCTGTTCCACTGTAATACACTGGTCGGCGCCGATAACCTTTCCCGTGGCCTTATCTTTTCGCAAAATAGCTGACTCTACTCCCTGTCTCCAATCAGGATAGGTCACAGAAGCATCGGAGCTGTTGGAGACCCTGACATCCCCTTCGAACAGCGATCTAAGGGGCCAGTGGTAGGCTGCCCTTTTCTCACCTGTTATGCCTACCATCAGATTACCGATAGTCCATTTTATTGCCGATTGTACATTAGCACCGATGTTGTTCGCGGCCATACGCTTGATACATTGCGGCGTCACGTAATCGGTGTGAATAATGTAATGCCTGGCGTCCCAGGGATGCTCTACTAAAGCTGCGATATATCCGTCAACACAGGCATCGATTCCCCGGTCTCCTGTAACATGGATGCCGACCTGGAATCCCCGGGCATTGGCGTGTTTGATCATGCTGATTAACATATTATACCGTTCCTCATCGGTTTTGCCGTCAACCAGCAATTGACCATGGCCTCCGCCTATATAGTCCTCATACATGAAAGCGGTTTTTGAAGGCGGGATACCGTCCGCCAGGAGCTTGAGTCCGGAAATTCTGAGCCATTCATTGCCGAAACCGCTGCCGGTACCGACATAATTCGTGATATTCTGGATAGACTCAAGTGACGAGCCGCCCATAATCATACAATTTACTCTCAGCGAAAACTTTCCCTGGTTATAAAGATCAGTATATATTTTGATCTGATCAGCGGAGAGACCTGGTTCGGTGACACAGGTTATTCCCAGTGAGTTGAGTTCAGCCATCGCATTGAGAATCCCGGCTTTACGTTCCGCTTCAGTGGGCGGCGGCATTAACTGACGCAGCCACATTGTCATTTCGAACAATATGCCGGTAGGTTCCCCGGAGGCATCTCTCTGGATGATTCCATTATCAGGATTGGGAGTATTTCTATCTATTTTAGCTATTTCAAGGGCTTTGCTGTTGACCAGACAGACATGGCCTGAAAAATCAATATATACCGCAGGGTTGTCGGGACTTTCCGGATCAATATCGAAACGGGTAGGCCATTTATCCGGTTTACCTGCAAATTCAGGCAGGAATCCCCTGTCCCACCCCCAGCCTGAAATCCATTTGCCGGGCCCGACTTCTGCTGCTTTGGCTGCTGTCGCTGTCTTTATATCCTGTAATGACTTAATGGCCGGATAGCCGAGATCTACCAGCATGGGAGGTCTTTCCAGCCCGAAACCGCTCAGATGGCAATGGGCATCATTGATACCGGGCAATACCGTGGCTCCTTGCAAGTCGAGTAATTCGGTGTTTGCTCCAGCTAAGTTTTTAATATCTTCACTGGACCCTACCCCGAAAATCCTGGTGTCTTTTACAGCTACAGCCTCGGCAATAGAAAAGTCATCATCCACTGTAATGATATTGCCGTTGAACATCACCAGGTCTGGATTCATCGGCTGCCAGTGTGATCTGGTTTGCTTTTTCATGATTATTCCTCCGATCAGCTATTCTTTTCTTTCACCCTGTGTCCGGTAAATGGTATATCAACAGGGTATCGGTGAGACAAGATCTAGTAATTTTTGATCATATCGATCATAATTCGGGTGGCCCTGGCAGCATATTCCCTTGTTGTGGTTAAAGGCGGCATAAAGCGAAAGACATTACCATAGCGTCCACAGGGGGTCATGATGACGCCGGCGTTCAAGAGCTTCATGGCAATCTCTCCGCATTTATCAGGTGAAAGCGGCTCCTTACTCTGCCTGTCAGCTACCACCTCTACACCGATCATCAGACCGCGGCCGCGAACATCGCCGATAGCAAGTGTAGTTTTAGCAGCTTCCCTGAACATGCCGCTGATCTCAGCCCCAAGTTTGGTCGCTCTTCCCAGGAGGTCTGTTTTTTTATCAGTAATCAGGTCGATATTGGTCATGCACACAGCACAGGCCAGGGCATTGCCGGCGAAAGTACCCGGCTGAGAGCCCTCCACCAGCGATTTGTTGATAGCTGAGTTAAAAGTGACACCGGCCATGGGGATGTCACCGCCCATCCCCTTACCCCAGGTCAGCATATCCGGTATCACACCTGTATGTTCTATCGACCACATCTTACCGGTACGTCCGGCCCCGGACTGAACTTCATCGGAAATGAACAGAGCGCCGTATTTATGGGCCGCCGCTTTGATAATCTGGAAAAACTCCGGCGGCGGCGCCACATATCCTCCTTCGCCCTGCTGGGACTCCACAATAATGGCTGCCACATCATCGGTTGCAGTGTAAGGCGTATTTAATACATAATCCACATTTTTTGCACACTGCAAATCGCAGCCGGGATAGGTCATGTTAAAGGCGCAGCGGTAGCAATATCCATAGGGCAGATGGATCACTCCCGGCATCATGGGACCCCATCCATGGCGGTATCGATAACCCGTCGTAAGAGCAGCCGACCCCATCCAGACGCCATGATATGCGCCGTGAAATGCGATGATCTGGGAACGGCCGGTATAATGGCGGGCGAATTTGATCGCTGTTTCAACAGCACCGCTGCCGCTTTGCATGAAAGCGGTCTGGCAGTTGCCGCGCAATCCCTCCGGCATAACCGAAGAGACCTTTTTTGCCAGTTCAATACGCTTGATGTTGGTAGCATCGGTTGTATGCATTATTACATTACTCTGGTTACGTATCGCTTCCAGTATCTTGGGATGGTTTCGTCCGATGGCATTTACGGCTACTCCGGCAGCCATATCGATATAGAGGTTTCCATCGGCATCCTTGACCGTTGCGCCGAGACCTTCTTCCATGATAAGCGGAAAAGAACCGGCGCCGCGGGTTAAAGGTTCATACCTGGCAGATTCTTCAAGCAATTTTTGGACCCTGGGTCCGGGCACTTGGGTCACCATTTTGGGTGCATCCGCGAATGATAGTCTTGATAGTTCTTCTTCGGAAATCATTTTCTACCTCCATGAAGCTATTGACATTGATAGGTTATAACTCAACGGCTGATTCATACGGAATATACTCTATGCCTGTTGCTTCTGCTACAGGCTGGCTGGTCAGCTTACCTTTATAAACGTTCAGACCTCTACGTAACGGAATATCATTACGCAGTGCTTTTTCATAACCCGAGTTGGCCAGTTTCAAGGCATAAGGGAATGTGGCATTTGTTAAACCGAAAGTAGAAGTCCGTGCAACACAACTGGGCATGTTGGAAACGCAATATTGAATTACACCGTCAATCGAAAAAACCGGTTGATCGAAGCAAGTCGGTATGGAAGTCTCGAAACAGCCGCCCTGGTCAATAGCCACGTCTACCATTACCGAACCTTTTTTCATCTGTAAGATCATCTCCCGTGTTACCAGTTTTTTTGCTCTGGCACCTGGAACCAGTACGCCGCCAATCACCAGATCAGCATTTTTTAAAGATTGTTCAATATTATCCGGGTTAGAAGCCAGCAATGTAATTCGTCCGCCCAGGATATCATCCAGATATCTTAGCCTCTCCAGACTGATATCCAGTAAAGTGACATGCGCTCCCATCCCCAGGGCTATTTTGGTAGCATTCAGCCCTACGGTACCTCCTCCGAAAATAACTACATTTCCCGGTTGTACTCCCGGTACGCCACCCAATAAAATTCCGCTTCCTCCGTTCTCTTTTTCCAGATAATGCGCGCCGACCTGTACTGATAATTTCCCGGCGATTTCACTCATCGGAGTCAGCAGCGGCAGCGAACCATTATCTGTTTGTACTGTTTCATAGGCAATCCCTATTATGTGTTGTTTTAAAAGCGCTCTGGTTAGTTCCGGTGCCGGGGCTAAATGCAGATAGGTGAATAAAAGCTGGTCCCGCTGAAGTAAGTTATATTCTTCTGGCATAGGTTCTTTTACCTTGAGTATCATCTCGGCTTCTATAAATATAGCCTTTGCTGACTGTACGGTTTTTGCTCCTGCAGCCAGATATTCGGCATCTGTTATCCCTGCCCCTTCTCCGGCTGAGTTCTGAACCAGCACCTGATGACCATTTTCAATCATGGTACGAACGCCGGACGGCACCAAGGCAACCCTGTACTCGTTATTTTTTATCTCCTTTGGTACTCCTATTATCAAAGCTATCTGTTCCTCCTATCTAATTATAAGGACGTGGAATCAGGATTTTGATTCAAACGGTTCGATGGTCAGATCATGCCGGCATCAAAAACGATCCTGCCGCTGACGATGGTTATCAATGTTTTCAGCCCGGCGATTTTATGAGGATTAATATTCAGTATGTCTCCGTCAATCACGCAAAAATCAGCCAATTTACCTGACTCAATCGATCCCTTAACGGTTTCCATATGGTCCAACCAAGCCCCATTGATTGTATAGTTGCGAATCGTTTCGGCAACCGAGATGCATTGATCCCTGCCGCTAACCTTACCGGTGGCTTTGGATTCTTTTAATGCTGCCGATTGGACCCCTGTTTCCCAATCCGGATATGTCGCGGGAGCATCCGAGTTGTCAGCGACATGAATTCCATTATCCAGCATCGTACGCAGAGGCCAATGATAAGCCTCTCTTTGAGAACCGATTACTGAATCCATTAATCCGGATATTGTCCATTTTATGGATGACTGAACGTTCATACCCAGTTCATGTCCGTTCTGCTTTCCGAACCTGCCTACCTTCCTGATCGTATCCGGTCTCGGAAAGTCACTGTGGATCGTATAATGTCTAGCATCCCATGGATCTTCCTGAATGCACTTCATATATTGGGTCAGGATATTGCCGTTATCAATTACTGAATCGGCAAGAGTTAATCCCGAATTGACACTGGTTGATTTCATGCCGGTCTCCTTATAAAACTGACCCGGTAAGTAAAATTTACTTTGGTTCCATATCACGGTCAATAGCTCGTAACAGCTATTTTTTTATTCAGGATATGCAGTGTTTTGGATTGACAAAATCGCCGGACCGCTGTTATAATTTCAGACATTCCAGTGAAATAATAAAACTTATTTTCATATATTGAAATATAAAATTAAAAATTTAATACAAAAACCCGTGTATGTGCGAGTATTGCAATGGGCATGTTAAAGGGTAAAGACGTTGATGAAATAATTAACCTGATGCAATTATGTCCATCACCACTAAAGACCAGTGATGACATTAACCGGTTCTTTTTAGAAACCCAAAAAGTTTTTGAAGCAGATGAACTGGTATTCCTTTATCCTGACAATCAGACCAATGGAATAGATCTGAAACGTTCCTTCAACCTGCGGAGGGACAGGTCTTTTCTTTCCAGATATGCGGACTACTTCTGGAGACTTGACCCGCTTTATAGTGCAGAATTTAGCGCTGAACATAATATGCCGGCTTTCCGGACCGAAGATGTAATGCCCTACAGTCATTTCGTTAAATCGGAGTATTATTATGATTTTCTACAACCGCAAAACCTTTTCAGCGAACTGGCGATCCGGCTTTGCTTTAAATCCTACTTCCTCGGCGCTATATCTCTTTTACGCTCGAAAAACCGTCCGTTTTTCGACAAGAACGATGTGCGAAAAGCCGAGTTAATAATACCTTATATCATCAATACGATAGATGTGGATGAGTTGTTTTTCAGGCATTTTGAAGAGCAAAAGCTATTCGAGCAATGGCTGGAGACCCAGTCTGAAGGAATAATTCTGCTAGATTCCAATTTTCACACCCTTTATTATAATGCCAGGGCTAACTTATTTGGTTTATTGCTGACAGGCAGAAAATCTGCTCCAGCACATAATGACGAGTCCAGGGATATTTATATTCCGGACGTTATTATCAGGGATTGTATATGTTTGGCCAGGTCAAATAACGGTAAAAATATATTGCCGGGGTATGATAACAGGATAGTCAATATGGGAACAAACAAACGATATCATATACAGTATTTTATTTTTTCTTCTAATAATTCAGAAATTGATAAACCCAGGTTTGTAATAATAATCAACGATCTCAGCAGATATGGTATTGACACCGAGCAGATAATACTGAGTCAGGCAAAATTGAGTAACAGAGAAGCCGTGGTAGCCAGATTTGCCGGTATGGGATGGACCAACAAAGAAATAGCCGATACCGTTCATTCAAGCCCGTTTACAGTCCAAAACCAGCTTAAGAGGATATTTGAAAAGACCGGTTTAAAAAACCGGACTCAACTTGCCAATCTTATGAAGTACTCTGACAGTATTGATAATTTAAGATAGCTTAAAAAAATTAATTTTACCTATCCGGACCTGGAGTATAGCGGACTGGTCACAACGGAAAAATGAAAAACAGGCTTATCGATTCGTTTTAAGATCAGGGGACAGTGTTTTATACCTGGCGGGATAAAAATCATACAGCTCCTGTTGATGGTGAATTTCTCATCTTCCATCCAGAACTCTACCTCTGTGTTCATGTTATGCGGGTTCGTGTAATCGCTGCCGATAAGTCCAATTATTTCCGGCACATCATGATGATGACTGTCTCCCATTTGTGTCTTGGGGGGTCTGAAGTACCATGAGCAGTTTATCTGAAAAGACCCCGGTGTGTTTTTTTCATCCATCCATAGTATGCGTGTGGCGAACTCTGAATACCTTGCCGCTACATCGGGTTTTTCATTCATTATTAGTTCCGTCAGGATATATTGCCCGTATTTTCCTTCAGCCATAACGATAACGCTCCCCGATAATTTATTTTAGTAATCCGGTTACCGCAAATAGAGATATAACAGTACGGTGACTTGAAAAGAATCCATGAAGTATGTGTAAAATGTATAGGTGTCAGCCGGATAATATTAAATATTATCTTCTGTAGTGTGGGGCAGTTTTTATTTTTTCCTGCTGATTTTTATCGAAGCCGGCAAATCATAATTGAGAGGGAATGATATGCAAAATGAACGTTTGGATATCCATTTGAGGGAAAGGCCTGCCCAACTGGAAGAGGCGAAAAGGAAGGGCGTTAAAGTAATCGGCTACTTTCCCGGTAACTACGTACCCGAAGAGCTGATATATGCTTCCGGTGCGATACCTGTGTGTCTTGCCAACGGAGGCAGCCCACAACCGGCTGCGGCGGCCTTGTCGGTTGTTCCCAATATGATATGTCCTTTTGCCCGGACTCAGATAGGGGAAAGGCTGTCAAAGAAGGACCCTTATTACAGCATGATAGACATGCTAGTCGCACCGATAACATGCCAGCATTTGAAGAAGGCGGCGGAGGTCTGGGAGTATTTTGATGGCCTGGAGATATTCAAGCTTGGTATCCCGCAACAGCATAAAAACGACTTTGAGCTGGAATATTTTGGCGGCCGGCTGCGGTTACTGAAGGACAGGCTTCAGACATTCACCGGAAATAATATTACCGCTGAAAAAATGAGAGAAGCTGTTGAGCTCTATAACAGGATGAGGGTTTTACTGAGGCAGATGAGTACACTGCGAAAGGCTTCTACACCGTCGATCAGCGCCCTGGATTTTATCAAACTCAACCACGCCTCTTTTTATGCCGATCCAGTTTTTATGGTGGAGGTGCTGGATTCTGTCTACAGGGAATTGAAGCAAGAAAATCAGGGCATAAAGATAGAATCGCCCAGGATTTTGCTAGTGGGTCCCAGTATTGGTAAAGGTGATTATCAGGTACTAGAGCTTATTAGTGCGGCAGGCGGCGAAATCGTCATCGAAGAAATCTGCGAGGGCGTCAGGTATTACTGGAATGAAATAGATAACCGGGGTGATATCTTTCAATCCCTTGTTAAAGGGTACCTGGTTGACAGGGTGCCCTGCGCTTTTATGAGGTACTCAACCGGTGAAAGGTTCAACCACGCACTGAGATTAATAGAAGAATTCAACGTATCCGGCGTGATATGGTATGAGCTGCTCTGCTGTGAGACTTACGATTCTGAATCCTACTTTTTCAGCAGGAAGCTCAGTGAACGGAATATCCCGATGCTTACTCTGGAATACGATTACGGTACGGATATCGCAGGTCAATTGAAAACCCGTATAGAAGCTTTTATCGAGATATTGAAGGGGTAAAAAATGAAAGAATTTCTTGGGTTATGTGGCTTCAATGAAAAGGAAATTGAGCTGGAGCTACCCAGAGTAGAGAAGGCATTTACCAAGCTGGGAATTACCGCCAGTGATATCGAGCAGGGTAAGCTCAGGCTCAAGACCTATTACGCTATAGAGCTTGAGGGCGTAAGAAAAATCATCCGGCTTGTTTTGAGGGAATGTATCAATTCACTGCTGGTAAAAGATGAGGGGGTTGAAAAGATCATATACGGATTTATGTGCCCGGGGATCGATCTGATCAGCTCTGCCCTGGCCTGTAAATCAAGGAAGGTGTATGCCATACATCATAGCTGGGCCTTGCATATTGTGGTCGGTTGTATTTTGGGGAAACTGGAGGGCATCCTGGAAGCGGCTGAGGAAAAGTGGCTTAAAGCCGGGATAGTATCACATTGCGCTAATGTGAAGACACTGGTAGGGCCGGTTATGCTGGGTTTGTTCCCGAAACCTGATCTGCTTATAACGTCGGGGTTTCTTTGCGAAACGGCTCCGAAGACACTCGATCTGCTTTACGAGCTTTACAACATACCTGTGCGGTATATTGATGCCCCCCCGGACCGGGAGTTAGGAGAATATTCCCTCCCTAATGATCGTGTTGCCCCTATGGCCGCCTTGAGTATGAGGAAAGTTGTTCAGGCAGTCCAGGAGATCGTCGGTTTTGAGATTTCCGATGACTTGCTGACTGAGGTGCTGGAAGCCAGGAACAGACAGGAAGCAGTGATGGGCAGGATAAAAGCCGTAATCGAAAACAGCAACCCGCTTCCCCTGAGCCCCGCACTTGAAAATATCTGGACGTGCCTGGGAGCATTGCCGTTAAACATCGATGGCATCGAAGAAGCGACTGAAGCGCTGAGTACCCTGTATATCGAATTGCAGGAAAGGGTTGCCAGGGGTATAGGCGTAGTTGAAAAAGATGCTCCGAGGGTTATGGCGATCCTTCCGATGGGACAAACGGACCCCAGGCTGGAACAGTTGGCCTGTGAAGTCGGCATAGCTATAGTGGCTACGGACCAGAGTGTTGTAATGCCTCCCCTGGGAACATCCGACGATCCTTACGTTAAATATTTTATCGCACGGTTGAACGGCTCCATGGGATTACCTTTAAAAAAGAGAGTTCCTTTAATCGTTGAAGGATGCAGAAAGCTGAATATTGACGGGGTTCTGGACAGATACCATGTCGGCTGCCGTTCTGTAGCGGCTGATGCCCTTCTGATTGAAAGTGCTGTAAAAAGGGAACTGGGGATACCTGTTTTACTACTTGAATGGGAAAGTTTTGATCCAAGGGTTTTCAATCTCAATGAATACAAGAAAAGATTGGAAATATTCAAAACCATGATGCTTGAAAAGAAAAACAAAACGTAAAAATAAACGGCGGCAGCCTGTCATAGTCTTCATTTTGCCTAATTGGCCTGATATACCTTTTCTTCATTGGGGTGTGAGAATCATCCATGCCACTTGCAGAGTCTGCCTGTGGTACCGGCGGGCGACCCGGCCGGAGGCTCCACAATAGCAGATTTCGGCGTAATCTTGGATTTAAGAGACTCTCACGTCGGGCTACGCCCCCCTCAGAGTGGACCGAATATGCTATTGTTTCGGCGGTCTATATAGACCAGTCGATATAGATGTGGTAATGCATCGGCAGTACCTGACCGGAATAATACCCACCTTCTGGGTAAGCCGGGCATTTGTCTCCAGTTTTAGCAATATATTTGAATATGGTTTGGCTTTAGCCGGAGGACTGGCTGTAAGCATGGTTATTTTACTGCTGTTCCTCAGAAAATTCATTGCCCGGACGGACTGAAGCCCGCTACGGTACTGTTTTAGAGTACACCGGCAGGGTTGAAGACCTTCCAAAAACCCACCAAATCTCTTAATATTTGCTATTCCTGTTCAGGGGTAGTAGTATTAGTTTAATTAATAGTATACAAAATATACTTTCCGGATTGGATGTACTTTAAATTCGGGCAGCGAAGGCCAGCAAAACCAGATTCTGAGCATTGTCTGGCGGGAATTGTTTTCTGATTATATAGCATTATTCACCGTATATCTTCGTGGAAAATTTGTCAGGGCCAGGACCCGGGTATTTCACCCTTATAAATTCGGGATAGTGCGTTATTTATTGAATATAGCCAGTTATATGGTTCGGATAATCCTTCGAGAACAAAAATTGCACAAGCTCAAAAGGTGAATTTACAAAGAATGATACCAGTTAATAAAATTAACTGCGAAATAGTCCAGAAAAGGGTGGTTTCCAGGCTCATTGCAGAAACGTAGTGTACTTGATGATAATCGAATCGGCAGGTTGCTACTGAAGCTGGCTACACCTTCCTTTTTTAGCATGTCTGTGATGATGATGTATAACATCATCAATACTGTTTTCGTCAGCCATTATGTCGGTCCTCTGGGTATTGCCGGTCTCTCTATTGTCTTTCCCCTGCAAATGTTTTCGATGGGAATCGGGCAAATGGCCGGTATGGGTGGGGCTTCACATATTTCCCGTCTGATTGGCGCTCATAACATTCCGCGGGCGGAAAAGGTGCTGGGGAATGCGTTATCGCTGGCAGTAATCCTGGCCCTGGTGATCACAATTATCGGCCTTTTCCAGACAGACTTATGGCTCAGATTCATGGGGTCATCGGAAACCATTCTACCCTATGCACGGGATTATTTCACTATAATCCTGGCCGGCAATGTACTTCCAACCTTTGCCATGGCTACATCAGCTTTATTAATCTCCGAAGGAAATGTGCGCATCTCTATGACCGGGATGGTCACCGGGGCAGTGATAAATATTATCCTGTGTACGATTTTTATTATTCCGCTGGGCTGGGGGATCAAAGGGTCTGCTCTGGCTGCCGTACTGGCACAGACAGTCGCTGCGGGCTATTATCTTTGGTATTATTTCAGAAAAAAAACCTTTCTTAATATTCATCTCAGGAACATGATGTGGGAATGGGATATAGTGAAAGGAATTATAACCATAGGGCTTGCCTCGTTTGTCCGGACACTGGCCGGCAGTCTCTCGGCTATCGTCGTCAACAGATTCCTCCTGGCTTATGGAGGCGATCTGGAGATATCGGCATTCGGACTTATCAACCGCATCATGATGTTTGCCATGATGCCGGGACAGGTTATCGGCCAGGGCTTGCAGCCGATACTCGGGTTTAATTTCGGCTCTATGCATTTTGACCGTGTACTGAAGGCTATCTGGATAGGAGTCATATCTTCCACAGCGTGGAGCGTCATAGCCTTTCTGGTAATCTACTTTATTCCGACACCGATAGTGGGCATTTTCACCTCCGATCCGGAGCTTTCCGAAATAACTGTCTATGCCGCCAGGCTTATCTTTTTAGGTCTCTATGTGGTAGGATTCATGAATGTCGGTTCAATCATATTTCAATCACTGGGGAAAGCTATACCTGCCTTTGTTACCGCTCTGGCCAGGCCAGCTTTATTTCTGATCCCGCTGGTGGTCCTGCTATCCCATTTCCTGCAATTGAAGGGTGTGTGGCTGGCTTTCCCGATTACCGACGGACTGACTGCCGTTCTGGTTATAATTTTCCTGATTCCACTGATGAGATCAATAAAGAAAATGAGCAAGTCGAAGACTGCTCCGGACGCGGTATCTTCTCTGGCAGGGGAAAAGACGCCATAGGAACGCGCGCCCTGCGATTGAGCATGTCCCTTGATCGGCCTGTTCTCCGATGGGGATAACAGTGTATAATTTACATAATATGATAATTCCAACTTATCCGGTTATGGTGTCCAAATGTGTTTCTGTTGAAAGCGGTTGAGAAGCAACTATCCGCCGCTGCAACATTCCTCGATCTTTACGGATACCCTTTTCGCGAAAGCTACAGCCTCGACGACTGTCTTGGGGCCGGTAACGATGTCTCCTGCCGCGAATACCCCTTTTTGCGATGTTCTGCCGGAATCATCAACCTGTAAAAGCCCTCTCTGGGTTATTGCTACGCTGCCACCGCTAACGTTGTCGGCGCCCGGTCCCTGGCCGATGGCGATTATGACGGAATCAGCCGGTATTTCAAACGAGGACTTGAAGTCCTCCTTGAAACTCACTGAGCCGTCCCCGGCTGCAATCCTCTCGACGTTTACGCATTTGACAAACTCATTGGTGATGCGAACAGCCTGGCAGTGATGCAGGATTTTTACGCCGTCAATGACAGCCATTTCCACCTCTGATTTATTGGCTGTCATTTCTTCCTCTCCCATAAAGTGAAGGATGGTGGCCTCGGAATATTCTTTCCTGATGGCTGTTCTCGCCACATCGAAAGCGACGTTTCCGGCACCGACGATGGCGACCCTCTTTCCCAGTTTGTAGGCGTCAGGAGACTTCAAATAGTCGATGGCGAAATGTACGTGTCCCAGGGTTTCACCCAGAAGGCCGAGACGGTTGGGACGGCCCGTGCCCGTGCTAATAAAGATAGCATCATAGCCATCCAGAAACATATCTTCAGTGGTGATGTTTATGCCTATGCGGGTGTTTGGGCGAAATTGAACGGCCAGAGAATCAAGGATTTTTTTATATAGATCAAGCAGGTTTTTAGGCAGTCTGAACTCCGGAATGCCGTAGCGTAAAGTACCTCCGATGCTGTCCATTGCCTCGAACAGCGTAATGGAATAGCCTTTCATAGCCAGGATGATACTCATGGTTATCCCGGCCGGCCCCGCGCCCACAACCGCGATTCTTTTACCGTTTTTATTGATAAGAGGAGGTTGAAAGGTTTCCAGGTAGAAGCGTGAAATGTACTGTTCCGCTTTATAGAATTCAACAGGCTGGCCTTTTTTACCAAGTACGCAGTGCCCGAAACAGTTGGTTTCGTGGGGACAGATGATAGAGGTTACGGCGGAAAGGGGGTTATTGTTGAAAAGCACTTCTCCGGCTTCCTTCAGCTTGCCTTCCAGAAATAATGTAAAGACCTGCGGGACCGGCGTTGATATCGGACAGCCCCTGGAACATGCGGGCACTTTGCACTTCAGGCATCTCTCAGCTTCAGACTTGATGGTAGACATGAACAACCCCCCTGTTTTAGTTGTATATACGACACCTCATACAGGACAAATAAGCGTTTAACGAAAGCCGCTATCCAGCAGTTCGGTTAGACCCGAGTGTTTTCATTGCAATGGTTAAAAAATTACACCTACATCTGAGTACACATGATGAAGAAAGCGGGTCCGGCTCTCTGGCCGTATTCATTATATCAGTAATGGTGTTACTAACAAACCGGAGGTTGATGTGCCCGACGGGCGAGAAGGCGATATCGATATACAGCATGACCGCAATTTCCATGCTTCGTGCTATTGGCTTCAATTATTTTTGTGTTTGTATTAGATATACCCGGGGGGCTGCCCGCAAACCGGAACGGATAAATTTACCCTGCGATGATATTACTTGTTGAGGTTAGCGCTTAATCTGTATACCCTGTTTGGTTACCCTTATTTTAGCACCGGATTCCACCTTGATAACCAGTGAGTCCTCATCCATGCTTTCTATCTCGCCGTAGATACCGCCTGCCGCTATTACCTTGTCTCCAATTTTAAGCTCGGCCAGCAGATTTTGCTGGTCCTTCTGGCGCTTTCTGGCAGGTCTGAGTATCAGGAAATAGATCATGGCAAACAGAATCACTATCATGATCACGGCAGTCCAGTTGAAACCTTCGGGATTTTCTTCCGTGGCAGCCACTGTACAGCCGCTGAAAAGCAGTAATCCGGCAGTTGATAATATTGAAACAAAATACCTGACTAATCTGTTCTTTGACATTTTTAAATAATCCATAAATTCTAAAATTATTCGAAAAAGCTTCGATTAAATTACCTTTTCGACCCGATTAGACCTGGTCCCCGCTCAGCTTGTCGTAATTCAAAACGCTGCTCTGGTGAAATCCCATTGCCGAAAGATAATTCCTCAGTTGCGTATTGTGCTGTGGAACAAGGATCCTTGTCACCTGGATGCCATCTTCCCTGCACTTGTTTTGAAGTTGTTTGAACAGACGTGTACCTATACCCTGCCCCTGATAGTCCGGGTCGACGACAATAGCCCGGATTATGCATATCTTCGTTATAGGTATACCGACGAAGTGGATATAGGCCAGTAAAAAACCGATCATCCTGTTGTCAATCTCAGCTACGAAGCTCATTGCAAGTTGACTGTCGGGGTCCGTTGCAGCCAGGTCTTCATAGGAAAGTCCTCCTATAATCTGTAACGGGACATAGTCTTTATGGCTGGGAGCGGAAGCTGCCAGGTCAACATAGGTTAGTCCGCTTTTCCCCAGGGCTATTACGGAATCCGTATCTTCATGATGCATACGGCGAATCTTTAACTCGTCCGAAATATCAGTATCCACCTTACCCCCTTACTAACAACGAAAAAATTTCCTTCACTATATATAATACTTCTTTCAGCCTGTCCAAGCTACCAGGCCTATTTAAGCACATCGGTTTTGGGGTGTCAAAGCAACTTTCAGTTTTTTCGAACGGGATGGCAGGAATTTACAGCGAAAGCCATGATGAAGATGTATAATAGTAAAGTCGGACGGGAGTTGATTCCGTAAAATACCTGCCCGGCCAGGCAGGTAATCATACATGGTCTTGCGGCTGAATAATCTGAGAAAGGCAAGAAATAAAAAGCGATATTGACTCAAAAAACAACGTCCACCCCGCCCTGAGATTCTTCGTCCGCCTGCGAGCTTGTGGCGGACTCCAGCATAACATCTCCAGAGACTAAAAAATAAGTCGATAGACCTTTTTGCAGTAAGGCCAATATTTTAAAAGAGAGAAAGTAATCCGGGACAAAATGGATGATAATATTTTCATCACTCGACTTGTTGTAGGGGCATTATCGGCAAACTGCTATATTGTTGGTTCAAAAAAAACCGGGAAAGGACTGGTTATCGATCCGGGGGGCAATGAAAAAGAAATTATCAGAGTTATCAATGAATCGTACCTGGAAATCCAGACCATTGTGTTGACTCACGGTCATGCCGATCACCTTGCGGCCTTATATGATATCCAGCGTCATACCGGTGCGGAGGTAGCCATACACCGGGCAGACGGCCAGAGCATTCGCGGGCATGGAGAGTACAGTATGATGTTCGGTATTTCTTTCAGGACTCCTGCATCTCCGCCCAGATTGCTCGATGAAGGAGAAATAATACAGACCGGAGATATGAGACTTAAGGTCATTCATACACCCGGACATACACCCGGCAGTATTTGCCTCCAGATGGACAACCGGGTATTTACCGGCGATACGCTGATGCATCGCGGTATCGGTACTACCCTCATGCCGGGGAGCAGCCGTCGCCAGTTAATTGACAGTATTCACAGACGGTTGATGGTTCTACCGGATGACACTGTAATTTATCCCGGACACGGACGCCAAACCACGATTGCCGCTGAGCGCCGGCATAATCCTTTCCTGAACTGAACAGTCTCAGCCTGTTAATCAGTTCCAGGCGGAACATGAGACAGGAATCTGGCAGATTTCATTTTTAAAAGGGATATCAGTGCCACGGATGCGGCCGCTAAAGCGGCGGCAACCCAGAATGCATTGCGGTAGCTTCCGGTTGAATCGTAAATATAGCCGAATACCAGAGGTCCGAGCGAGGCTCCGAGGGTAAAACAGAAAGAAAAAATACCCAGGAACAGGCCGTGGGAGGCCAGACCGAACAGCCAGGCTGTCATGGGCGATGTCTGGGTTCCGGCCAGACCGAAGGCCGTTCCCAGCAGAACGGCGATAATGAAGAATGCCCATACTTCCCGGAGTCCTAGCAGCAGCAGCGATCCCAATGTTAAAATAACCAGGCTGCAGAAAAAGGCTTTTTTATTGCCGATTTTATCCCCCAGTCCTCCCAGCCCGATCTGTCCCAGCAGAGTACCTCCTCCGATAACGGTTAACACGATGGATGCTACAGCGGAGGAAATACCGATATCGGTAAGATAAGGCACGATGTGCACATCCAGGGCTACGAAAGCAAAGGAATAGGCGGTAAGGATGATACACATCAGCCACAACTGGTTCATACGGACCGCTTCCCTGAATGTAACCCCCGTGTGCTCGATGCCGCTGGTTGCGGGTCTGCTTTCTTTCAATCCCGTTTGGGATGATGGTCCGTGCTGATTTCGCAGAACAACAGCGGCCATAGCGATCAGGAGCAGCATGAGAGTGCCCAGTATGACGAAAGGCCAGCGCCAGTCACAGAAGGTAAGGAGCCGGCTGATTGCCGGAGGAACAGCCATCATGCCCAGCCCTCCGCCTCCAATGGTTATTCCCAGGATCATGCTTCTCCTGTGCGTAAATAGTTTGGTAATTCTGGAGATGAGGGGGATAAAGATGCTGTTTCCCATCCCGAAAAGGACTCCGTAGAACAGATATATATGCCAGGTCGATCTTACCTGAGACATTAACAGGCATCCTACCCCGAGGGATATCCCACAGATTAGAACGGAACGGCGGGGGCCGAACCTGTCACTTAATAATCCGATAAGGATAGCGGTAACCCCGTAGAGAATCTGTGCCAGGGAGTATGCTCCCGATATTTCGGTTCTGTTCCAGCCGAACTCCTCGTTGAAAGGCTCAAAAAAAAGTCCGAAGGAAGCCTGCGTACCAAGGGTTACCATCATCAGTAAAAACGTGATTGCGACAACATGAGAACCTTGAGAGGGGTTAGATTGAGTTTTTATAGCAGCCTGCCTTCCAGCCTGGTAAATACTGATTTGTGAGCATTATAGCACCTGCCAGCCCGGATAACAAAACCCTGGCCACTAAATCAGCGCTGGACGTTAAAAGGACCGGCACAAGACCGGTTTCCGGTCTAATACAAACGCAAAAACAATTGAAGCAAATAGCAAACGGCAACCAGCGGTTGCCGCAGCATCCTCAGGGCGGTGAGGACTTGTATCATTATCTAGTGCGACTGTATTAATTTTTATTGAGGCTGGTAAAAAATATATTCCATACAAAAGTTGAGAGGTGAATCGTAATAGTCCGGCATGTTAGAATAACGCTATAGAAAAATAATAAGGAGCTTGAAATGGCTGAACGAAAATATGAAAAATATATCCTGACGGACCTGAGGCTCCCGGCAAATATCCAGGCGAGAGAGGAGGAATACAGCAAGAGGGCTACGCGTATACTGTGGCTGGAAGACGAGATCATGGAAGGGGCTTCCAGCGTGATACTCTCATGGTACTGGAAGCCTACCGAAAAAGAAGGTTCGCCTTCTCACGTGCACGATTTTGATGAAATAATCGGTTTTATCGGCAGCGATCCTGAGAATCCCAAGGACCTGGGTGGAGAAGTGGAATTCTGGCTGGAAGACGAAAAGTACCTGCTTACAAAGAGTTGTCTGATATTCGCTCCCAGAGGACTGCGCCATTGTCCGCTGAGAGTCACGAGAGCTGATCGCCCGATTTTATTTCTGGCTTTTTCAGTTACCGGCAGGTATACCAAAGAGGGTATTATCGAGGCGGTTGACTGAACACCGCCGCAACCGGATTTTCTTCAAAACCGCTGCCGGTGCCTGCTGACGAGCAGCGGTGTGTTGTTACAGCCGGCCTTCCGGCTGTCGCGTCCGTCGAATGATGTGGATATGTGAACGGGTGGTTAAGGTGTGCTTGAGGTCTTTGGTAGGAGATGAGATTTCAGAGTGATTTTTCCCTTTCTGCCAGGATGAAGCTTTTTTTATCCTCGTTTATTTCGTTCAGCGCCTTTAACAGTATTTTTTCCAGCAATATAGCTAATTTCAGGGATTCTTCTTCCGAAAGGCAGGACATTAATCTTTTTATAGATAGCCTTTTCAATGAAATGTCAAGGGCTCGTTCACCCTTGGGTGTCAGTGTGATATGCACCTCATTCTTTCTCATTCCTAAACCGGCCGACTTTTTTACGAATCCTTCCTTTTCCATCCTGGATAATATTTTCGAAACGGAATGAGGTTCTCTTAACAGATATTTCGATATTTCACCCGGGGTAGTCTTTAATTTTAGGTTACGAAGATCATTGACAATAGATAATACGGTTGCCTTTTCGAAGGTAAGACCGTATTCAGCGAGTTCCTTGTTTCGAATTCTAAATGATGCATCTCTTACCTGGAACAACAATGCCCAGGTATTGAAACTCTTATCCGTTGAACATATGTATTCTCTCATAGTTGTCACTGCGCTATTTCAATAAAATCTCCAGGTATTTCCGGCGATTATTATACTCCATGTCAGAAGAAAAGACACTATCGTTCCGGTTTCGCTTTTTTAGCCGTCATACAGCCTGTTCCTGTTGATATCCCCTTTCTGCGATTTAGAGCATTTCATCAGTTGACAAAGGATTAAATATGATAATATACTAAAATATCCTATAGAATATTCCATGGAACTATTTTTATTATCTCATATAAATGAGGACAAGTACAGGAGGGGAAAATTGAAAAAGGTATTATTGACTGCGATAGTCCTGGCAATATGTGTATTGACCCTCGTTGGCTGCTCTGAATCGTCGCCGGGTACGACTCAGGCGCCATCATCCGCTGCCGTTAAATCTCCGGCGCAATCTTCTGGAGCAACACCCTTAAGTCCCGCTGAAAAACCTCCGGCATCAACTCCGGCAGAATCGGAGGCAGGACAGCCACAATATGGAGGAGTATTGACAATACTTGCCATGAGCGTACCTACTGCCATGGGCGCACCCTGGGAAGGCTCTATGGGCTGGTCATTTGTAGGACGCTGCGCTCTGGAAACTCTGGTTACCAATGATGATAATGAGGTAATCCAGCCGTGGTTGGCTGAGTCTTGGGAAACCGCTCCTGACGGGAAGAGCATAGTATTTAATTTACGCAAGGGCATCAAATTTCAGGACGGTACCGATTTCAACGCTGAGGCGGTGAAATATAATCTGGAAGCCTGGCCGAAGGCATCCTCAGGCTCCGTCGCATTGCGGAATGTAACCTCTATCGATGTCCTCGATATATATACTGTACGGCTGAACCTTAAACAGTTCGATTCCCTGCTTCTGCTTCAGTTAAGTCAAGCGGATGTAGGTCTGATGGTATCTCCCACGGCGGCAGAAAAGCTGGCTATGCCGGAAACCCGGGCTTTGACCCATTGCGTGGGGACAGGTCCTTTCAAGCTTGTCAGTCTACAAAACGGCGTCGAAGCTGAATTTGAAAAAAACAATGATTACTGGCAGGAAGGTCGACCCTATCTGGATGGAATAGTGTGGCGTTTCATTGAAGATAAGACTGTAAAGGCGATGGCTTTTGAGACAGGAGACGGACAGTTCATGGAGCCCCTGATGCCTATTGATGTGATCAATATGCAGGAAAAGGACTATGATATCGGTATTGGCGGATTAGGTGGGGTCGGCGTTCTGATACCCGACGGCGCAAATGAGGATTCACCCTTTGCAGATGTAAGGGTCAGGCAGGCCATGGAATATGCTATTGACAAAAAGGCCCTCACGGAGGGAGTCTTCATGGGGGTATTTGAACCGGCCTATCAGATGGCATCCTCATCCAATGCCTATTATGTTCCCGGCTTGCAGCAGCGCGAGTATAATCCCCAGAAGGCCAGAGAGCTGCTGGCCGAAGCCGGATACCCCGATGGTCTTGATACAACCTATAATTGCCTGGTGCTGGGAAACAAGGACCTTTATACCGCTGTACAGACCTATTTACAGGAAGCAGATATCAATGCCAGGATGGAACTTATCGACCTCGCCAGATATACAGACATGACCCAGAAAGGATGGAACGGCCTTCTCTTTCCCGGTTTTTCGAATGTAACCAGTAATATCGTCTCATTGGTTTCAGGATGGGGTATTACCACTACTCTACCCAGCATGTACAGGCCGGAGGGCTGGGATGAAAAATGGGAAGCGGTTACTTTACAGAGTGATAGTTCCCTGCTGGTTAAGCAACTGCAAGAGCTGATAAAGCTCATGTCCGATGAAGCTATTACAATTCCACTGTTTCAAAGTTATCCTCGTTATGCAACCAACGGCAAAGTCCACGATATCGATTATAAAGGGAAGCAGAACAACTGGTATTATGACTTGGTCAATGCCTGGATGAGTAAATAAGTCTGACTATCAAGCTGGAATAAGTAAAGGTGCGGGACAGACCGGTCTGTCCCGCACTGAGTAGAAACGAGAGTAAAAACCTGAAAATATGGACCGGAGCAGGAGGTTGGCATGTCAGGACTGAGTTTTAAACAGAAAGCAGACAGCATTACGATAATGAATCCCGTATGCAGCAACATGATGGCGGAGCGAATTCCTCTGGCGCCCCGTACCTTCACCAGCCTGGAAAATAAGACAATATACTTTGTAGATATAGGATGGGGCGGTCCCAGAGCAGGGGCTGATGTTTTCCAGGTAATGCAGACCTGGTTCGCGGATAACATACCTACGGCGATAACAAAGCTTATCAGGAAAAAGGGTGGTTATGAGGATGATGATCCCGCACTGTGGAAAAGGGTTAAAGCTGAAGCGGATGCCTGTATAATAGGCCTTAGCTGTTGAGACGGCTGCGGTGCGGCCTTGAGCCGTCACGCCAAAAAATTGGAACAGCTCGGAATACCAACAGCGCCCTGTACAGGCATAAACGTGGCAGCCTACCTCAAGGGATGGGACAGGCAATACGGCAGTGGAATTCCCCTGCGATATACCGTATTTCCTCTGCCTGTTGCGGGAGTATCAAGGGCGGTACACGAAAAGTATGTCAATGGTAACGACCCTGATACCGGCTGGCCTATCATGCAGGAGGTTATCGAGGCCCTTACATTGCCGGTTACCCCTGAAGAGAGTTTGACGGGAACACCGGATTCTGCCGTGGAGCCCGGATTTCTGCCGCCTGATACAGAGGAGAACCTTCAGCAGTATTTTAAAACCAATGACCTGACTGATTACCTTCCGGTGATGCTTCCCACCGAAGAAAGAGTGGCTGCTATGCTTAAAGGGACCAGCCACAAGCCGGACGAAGTGGTAAAGGTCCTGACCTGGCCGAATGGCGCCAGAAAACTCACTGTGGAGAAGGTCGCCATACATGCCGTAATGGCGGGCGCCAGGCCACAGTATTTACCGGTTATCCTGGCGATGGCTACGCTGACACCCTACGGCAACTCTACCACCTCCCTTTCAAACATGCTAATCGTTAACGGCCCTATCCGTAAAGAGATAGGCATGAACTCTGGAACAGGCGCTATGGGGCCTTATAATGAAGCCAACTCGGTTATCGGAAGGACCTATACATTGCTCTCCAGATGTGCGGGGAACCTCCATGCCGGAAAGACCGCTTTTTGCTCTCTGGGAAGTAATCTTCAATACAACAATAGTTGTTTTGCCGAGAATGAGGAGAACCTGCCTGACGGATGGATTCCCCTGAGCCACAAGTTCGGCTACAAGAAAGAAGATAGTGTGATATCGTTGGGCATCGGCTGGAGTTATATATCCTGTGTGGGAGAGGTTGAAACCGACTATCCGCCTCAATTTTTGATACGCGACTATATGAAATCACTTACAGGCGTTATTTCGAACGCTCTGCTGTGCTGCGATCCGCTGGTAGCCAGGATGCTGCATGATGAGGGAGGCTTTGCGACTAAGGAAGCGTTATCACAATGGCTTGCCGAAAACGTAAAGGTCCCAGCTCAGCAGTACTGGGGAAACGGGTTTACAGCCAGCGGTCATCTTACCCTTGCCCAACAGGGACTGGAACCCTATGCGACCTGGATCAAGATTCCACAAGATTCGCTGATAGAGCCTTTCACCAATCCCAAAGGTATCAATACGGTTGTGGTGGGCGGTCAGACCAACACTATCTGGTTCATTACCGATTACATAGTGAACAAGGGTGTCTCGATTGACGCCTGGCGGTAATAGCGGTCTGCGTGTAACACCTGGCTGAAGATGTGATTGATCCGGTCAATCAATGTTAAAACAAAATGAAGACAGCGGAATTCTGCTCGAACTCTTTGTTCTTTATTGAAGGCGGAACAGGGCGGGTAAACCGGTGTTGCTCCTCATGTAAAAGAATAACCTTCTCTGATATATATTAAAAAGAAGTGGAATCATATCAGTCTTGCTGCTGCAGATATGGTACACAATGCGCTGAACCGGGATGTAAAAACAGGGGTAGGGTATGATTACCTATATTGTCAGGCGATTATTACAGGGCATTCTGGTGCTGATTATAGTGACGGTTTTCGTTTTCCTGATTATGCGTCTCCTTCCGGGCGATCCGTTATCTCTCTATGTGGCCCAATCACAAATGGAAAACATATCTCCCGAAGAGATGGATATCCTGAAAGACCAATACGGTCTGAATAAATCACTCCCGCTTCAATATATTGACTGGATAGGCGGTATTCTTCAGGGCGATCTGGGGAATTCCATTTTCATGAAAGAGAATGTCAATACCCTGTTTGCCCAGCGGCTGCCGGTAACCCTGCACCTGGGCATATTATCCATGATTATCAGTGCTATTTTCGGCATTACCTTCGGTGTGATTTGTGCTTTACGGAGGGGAAAATGGATAGATACCGTGTTGACTCTCCTGGCTAATGTGGGAATTACCGCTCCTTCCTTCTGGGTAGGAATAATACTGATCTATTTTCTGTCTCTGAAGTTGAAATTGCTTCCTCTCTATGGTTATACCTCTCCCTTCACCGACTTCTGGCTGAGCACCCGCCAGCTTGTATTGCCCGTATTTTGCCTGTCCATCTTTTCTATTGCGTCACTGACACGCCAGACCAGATCGAGCACTCTTGAAGTTGTAAGGCAGGACTACGTGCGTACTGCCTGGGCGAAGGGCTTAAGAGAACGGGTGGTGGTCATGAGACATATTGTCAAGAATTCGCTGATACCGGTGGTCACCATACTGGGTATGCAGATGGGTTTTATTTTCGGGGGATCGGTTCTTATTGAGACGGTCTTTAACATTCAGGGTATCGGCAGGTTATTGAGAGACGCGGCTTTTTCGCATGATTATCCGATTGTCCAGGGCGGCGTTCTTATCATTTCATCGGTGGTGGTATTATCAAATCTTATTGTTGATATTTCGTATGGTTGGTTTGATCCCAGAATCAGGTACGACTGAAGGGAAAAGAAATGTCTAAAAATCCAGAATCACTCAAGTATGCAGTGGAAACGACGGAAGAAGCAATACCGCACTACAGTGAATTTCACCGGGTTGTAAAGATCTTTTTCGGACGTAAACTGGCTGTAGTCGGATTGGTTTTCGTTCTTTTGCTCATTTTCACCGCTATCTTCGCTCCGCTGCTTGCTCCCTACGATCCGTATAAAATGGACATGAAAAATAAATTGCAGCAACCCGGTCTGACCCACCTGCTGGGTACCGATCTTCTGGGAAGAGATACCTTAAGCCGTGTTATTTACGGAAGCAGGACCTCACTGGGAATCGGGTTTGCAGCAGTAGCCCTGGCTGTGATATTCGGAGAAAGCCTGGGATTGATAGCGGCCCATTTCGGAGGAATTACGTTTTCAATCATTATGAGGTTCACTGATGCTTTAATGTCATTGCCTATGATGATAACGGCGTTGATAATGGCTTCCGTTCTGGGCGGTGGTATCAAGAATGTGATTATTGCCCTGGCTGTCGGAGGTGTAGCGGGGCATTGCCGTATGATGTGTGGTGTTGCTATGACCATAAAGCAGAATGATTATATTATTGCGGGCCGTTCCATTGGAGCAGGTAATATGCGTATGATGTTCAGGCATATCTTTCCCAATGCTCTTCCTACATTACTGGTTATGATGACCATGAACCTGGGGATGGTTATCCTTTCTGAAGCAGGACTAAGTTTCCTGGGGATAGGAATCGTGCCACCTACCTGTGCTTGGGGCAGTATGGTCAGTGATGGCTACCAGTACCTGCTGACCAATCCTGTACTCTCCTTTGCTCCCGGTATAGCCATTATGATTGTTGTATTCGGGTTCAATATGATGGGCGACGGTCTCAGGGACTCTCTTGATCCGAGACTCAGAGGGTCTTTGTAAGACTTCCTTCGTGAGACAATTACATCAAATTTCCGGTTTCATTTAACCGGAATCATACTGTTACTAATCGTCTTATAACATGGAGTATTATGGGACTCCGCCTGGGTCGCTGCCAGGCTGTGCAGGGCAGCGACATGTTGTCATTGCTTGCCTGCGGATTGGCGGTATTTGTAATATCCGCAATTTGTCATGGCTTTATAAATGGAAAGGAGGAATACAGTGGCAGTTGAATTACGATTATCAGTACTAAGTCCTGAAGCACAAAGTATGGTTGCGAGTGGGCCTCCGCCAGCCCCCCGTCCTCTGGCCGGACGCCTGGAAACCCTGGAAAATAAAAAGGTTTATCTGGTAGATACCGGTTTCGGCGGAAGCTACAAGTTCATGCTGCAACTGCAAAAATGGTTCAATGAGTATATGCCTTCAGTCACCACCATCCGCAGGCGTAAACCCGGTGAAGTGTTTACCGACGATAGACAGGAACTCTGGGAGGAGATCAAAGCCAAAGGAGATGCAGCAGTAATTGGCGTAGGTGGTTGACCGGGCTGCTCCGCAGCGGTCGCTGCATGTGCCGGGAAGCTGGAAACAGTCTACGGGATACCGGTTGCGCCGGTTGTGACCCATAAATACATGCCCTATGTCAGGAAGCAAGTGGCACTCGCCGGTACTCCTTTATCTTTTATCTGCACCCCGCATCCGGTTGTCGGTGTGTCTGATGAAGCCCTCTACAAATACGTTGATGGACCTGACCCGGAAACAGGGAAACCCGTCATAGAAGAGATTATCGATGCATTGACAAAATCTTTGGCCGTGGAGCTGGATGAGGTATACGCCGGAAATGAAAATAGCGTTAATCAGCAGACCATTCTGGGACCGGATACCGAAGAGAATTTACAGCGCCTGTTTTATGAAAAGGGATGGACGGACGGACTGCCTATAATCCTGCCCACCGAAGAACGTGTGAATGAAATGCTTAATGCCACCAGCCATTCTCCGGATGAGGTGGTTGGCGAGGTGTATGTGCGTAATATAAACCGCAACGTGAAGTACACCGTATCCAATATTGCCGTTATTGCGGTAATGGCCGGCGCCAGGCCTGAACATTTTCCGGTGATACTGGCGATAGCGGCAACTCAACAGGCGGCCTTTTTCCCCTCCACAACACCCTTTGCCCTGATGCTGCTGGTAAACGGGCCGATACGCAACGAAATCGGGATGAACTCCGGAGTGGGAGCATTCAGTCCGATTAACCTGGCTAATGCGGTGATCGGCAGAGCCTGGACGTTGATGTCCGCCTGCTGGGGATATAACAAACCTTTACAGACCCTCTGGAGTTCCCAGGGGAACAATCTTATTTTTAACAGCATGTGCGTTGCGGAGAATGAAGAGAAAAGCGTTTTTACTCCTTTCCATGTTCAAAAGGGTTTTAAAGCGGAAGAGAGCGTTGTCAGTGTTTTCAGAGGATGGAATCTTCTGAACAGCCTGCATGCAGCCTCCAAACGCTCAGTCGGAGAGGAAATAAATATCCAGTTAAGTGTAATTCCTTCACTCTATTCCAATGCCACAATAATAATGGACCCGCTGGTGGCCAGAAACTTGAAAGAGAATGAAGGCTTTGAGAAAAAAGAGGACTACAGCCGCTGGTTATCCGGGAACGTGAAGATACCCGCTGGGCGTTTCTGGGGAACGGACTATATAGATATGTTCATAACTCCCATGGCAAACGAGGGAAAGGAGCCCTTTGCCTCATGGAAAAAAGCGCCGGATGATGAGTTGATCCCGCATTATTATAATCCGGACAACATAAACATCGTGGTAGTGGGAGGGGAGACCAGTCCGTTATGGAAAACTACAGACTACTGGTACGTAGCCAGCGCATCTATCGATAAATGGAGAGCGAATACAACCGGCATAGAATGCCAGGATGGTACTTGCGGATTGCCGGATGAACCGGTTGAGTACGATTAATATTTGGTTAAATTTTATCAAATGCAGCCAGTGAAATGTGTTGTTGAAATGGCGGAAACTATATACTATATTTAACAAATAAAGGAGGCGATTGATGAAGGATTTTGCCGGAAAAGTATGTTTTATAACCGGAGGAGCTTCCGGTGCAGGATTCGGACAGGCCAGGGTTTTTTCAGAGGCGGGCTGCAAGATAGTTATTGCGGATATACGCCAGGACCACCTGGATGAGGCCACGGCCTATTTCCGGGAGAAAAAGGCGGAAGTCCATACTATAAAACTGGATATTACAGACCGCAAGGCTTACGCGGAGGCAGCGGATGAGGTGGAAAAGGTATACGGGTGTCCGCCACAGCTTCTTTTTAATACCGCGGGAGTAAATACCTTCGGCCCGGCTGAAGCTACTACATTTGAAGATTTTGACTGGGTAATAGGCGTGGATTTGGGTGGTGTAATCAATGGTATGGTGACGTTTGTACCGCGTATGATCAAGGCCGGCAAGGGCGGGTATATTGTCTCAACCTCCTCGATGGGCGGCTTCATGGGCGGGCTGACAACCACTCCATATTCAGCCGCCAAAGCGGCGGTCAACAGCCTGATGATGAGCTATCATCAAGCCCTCAGGCCTTACGGCATTGGCGTGTCCTGTCTTTGTCCCAGCGGAATAAAATCAAACATAGGAGAGTCAACATTTACTCGGCCGGAGCATCTGAAAAATACCGGATATAACGTAGATGAAAAAGTAATCGAGTTCATGCGCTATCACTATTCCATGGGAATAGACCCTCTAGAACTAGCCCGGATACTCAAAAAAGGCATTGAGGACGAAAGGTTCTTTATATTACCCTTCCCGGATCCGGAGAAGACTTTGAGGAACGAAATGGAAGCGTTTTTCAACTACACTACTGCGGAAGGCACCAAAAAGCAGGATGAGTTTGTGGCAAACAGGATGAAGGGAATCAGGGAACATCCGATGAAGAACCTGGAGGGCGCAGTCGAGGCCGGATGGGGCATGGCCAGGAAGGATTTGACCTGGGTTAAAGACCATACGAAATAAATCATGGCTAAGCTGAAAAGCGGAATATCTTCAATAGGGGTTTTTCTGAGAAAAGGGACCTGATCGGAGACGCTGATGAGTGTGCTTGATCATGCTTACGATCATCCCTTGGAAGCGGAGGAACATACCAGCGGGCCCCTGGCGGGCGGACTGATGCTCGGCTACCAGTGCGGTATGCTGTGGGGCTCAGCGCTGGCAGCCGGCGCGCAGGCCTACCGGCTTCTTGGTTCAGGAACGCAAGCTCAGTTCGGGGCCGTTACGGCAGCGCAAAAAATCGTGGAATCCTTCCGCCGCCGTACCGGGGATAAAACAGACTGCTTCGAAATAGCCGGGATTTCCAGCTTCAAGGAGAAAAGGCAGATTTTGAAATATTTCACTTCAGGGGGGATGGTTAACTGCCTTGGTATGGCAGCCGGATATCCTCCAGAGGCGTTTGATGCGATAAACAGCTCCCTTTGCGGGTTGTCTGCTGAAGTTCCCTTTCCTCCATTGAGCTGCTCGGCGGTACTGGCTCAAAAGACGGGTATGTCTGAAATGCATACGATAATGGCGGCCGGATTTGCGGGAGGCATCGGTTTGAGCGGGGGTGCCTGCGGGGCGCTGGGGACGGCGATATGGGCTATCGGCATAAAAGGCCTCCGGAAAGGGGAAAGCCGTAAGATAACATCGTCAAAGATAAACGATATCATCGAAAGGTTTTCAAATGGCGCCGGTTCCAGGTACAGATGCCGCGAAATCACGGGGCGCGAATTTAAGGATATCAAGGATCATGCGGACTACCTGCGCTCCGGGGGATGCAGCACGATTATCGATTTGTTGGCTTTGGTTCAGCATTAGCACCGGACAAGCCTCCCGATATCGTTATTGAGCTTTCCTTTTAGCGGAACGCAGCAGCCGCAGGTTGCCGCAGAACCTCAGGATGAAGGAACGGACTCTATTTTAGAAGTAACTTAATAATACTTGGGGAATCCCACGTTTACCAGAGTCCTGACAGCGGCGATGAGGGCGGCCGGCGCCATAAGCCTGGCAAGATAGTAGACTATCTCATTAATATGGGTCCCCAGGCCGTATACCAGTTGGTCCAGAGGCGAAAACCCGGCGGTTCCCACGATAACCAGGGCTACGGATGCAACCAGTAAAGGTATGATATCCTTTCCGGTAATATTGAAAATACCCACGATAATACCCAGAATTACCAGTACCAGGATAATCGCACCGTTGGCAGGTGCTACAATACCGGCGACAAGTGCGGTAATCAGACCCATAACGAACGCGAAGAAACCTATAAGCTGAGGGATTCTTTTTAATCTCATAGTTGCCTCCTGACATTAACTGATTAAGTATGGAAACAGCTTCTGCTATAGTAAACAGAGGCCGGATATTTCAGCGGCCCCGCTCATATATCCGGGTTATTTTTTTAAGCCGGTCAATTACAGGAAGGTCAAGCATGCCTGGTTGCATTCTCCATTCCCAGTTCCCTTCAGTAGTACCGGGCAGGTTCATGCGTGATAAGGTATCCAGCCCCAGTATATCCTGAAGAGGGAAGATAGCGGTGTTTGCCACGGAACTCATCGCCAGGCGGATAAGGTCCCAGTTAATCTCTTTTCCATCCGTTCCCAGGTAGTCCAGACAATATTTTCGCTCGCTTTCAATTTCTTCGGCGGACTGGGTGGACTGGGTACCCGGTTCGGCTGTGAACCAGCCTACAGTGGTGTTATGATCGTGAGAGGCGGTATAGACTACGCAGTTGACGGTATAATTGTGAGGGCGGTAATCTCCGGCCTTGGGATCATTGCCGAATGCCATCTGTAGTATCCGCATGCCCGGAAAATGAAATACTTCTCTCAGTTCTTCGACTTCAGGCGTGATTACACCCAGATCCTCCGCGATAACCCGTATATCGCCCAGGCTGGACTGAAGTGCTTTGAACAGCTCTGCTCCCGGTCCCTTTTCCCATTTTCCCGTCGTGGCAAAGGGCTGGTCAGCCGGAATTTCCCAGTACGCTTCATAGCCGCGAAAATGGTCAAGTCTCAGGATATCACAGAGTTGATAACCGAGCTTAAAGCGCTTTATCCACCATTGATAGCCGTTCCTCGCCATCACATCCCACCGGTAGATAGGATTGCCCCAGCGCTGTCCCACGGCGCTGAAGTAGTCCGGGGGGACTCCGGCTATAACCCGCGGATCACCTTTCTCATCCAGATCGAAAATATCCCGGTTGGTCCAGACATCCGCACTGTCCAGTGCCAGGTACAGCGGCATGTCTCCTATAATGCTGATGCCTCTGTTATTACAGTACTTCTTCAAAGATTTCCATTGTTTAAAAAAAATATACTGGCAATATTTGTAGAAGTGGATATCATCAGAGAGTTCGTTCCTGCCATTTTCCAGCGCTCCGCGTTCGCGTTGAGCAAGCCCCGTTTCCCATTCAGTCCACATATGGTAAGAGTGTCTCTCTTTTAAAGCCATAAAAAGGGCGAAGTCCTCTAACCAGTCATTGTTTTCTTCTATGAAAAGATAATAATCATGTGAAAGAGCGCAAGAATGCCTGGTTTTGAACCTTTGAAAGGACCTGTATAAAAGGTGCGTTTTATATTTGATGACCGGACCATACTCCACCCTGTCCTGTTTAAAGGAAGGGAGGTCGCTGATGTCGTTTACATCCAGTAAACCTTCATCGACCAGTATTTGCGGGCTGATCAAAAGAGTATTTCCGGCAAAGGCTGAGAAACTCATATAAGGTGAGTTGCCGTACCCGATAGGTCCCAGGGGAAGTATCTGCCAGCAGGACTGGCCTGAGTTAACCAGAAAATCCACGAATTTACGGGATTCCGGTCCGAGGTCACCAATGCCGAATGGGCTGGGGAGTGAAGTGGGATGACATAATATACCGCTGGCCCGTGCTGCCGTCACTGCCCGGACCACCGTGTATAACAGTTAACCGGATTGATAATTTTCATCTTGTCCATTTACCAATAAAGTATTACATCATCAGGCTGTTTTTGCAAAGGCCCTGGCATACCTGGAGTGTTGTTTGAGAGTTGCATTTAACATAGTTTAAATATTTCCATGCCCAGCGGCGGGAGAACAAATGTCAGGGAACAGGGCTGACCGTGGAGGGGAATGGGGGATGCTTCAACCCCGCCCATATTGCCCTGACCGCTTCCGCCGTATTCTTTAGCGTCGCTGTTCAACATTTCAGTATAGTATCCCATTCCGGGCACACCTATCCTGTAGTTAAAATGGGTATTGGGTGTGAAGTTACAGACCACCAGGAGGGTATCGTCGTCAGAGCGGCCCCGTCGTATAAAACTGATCACACTGTGATCGACATCATTACAGTCAATCCACTGAAAACCGTCCGTCTCATAGTCTTTTTGATACAGAGCGGGCTGACTGCGGTAAAACCGGTTGAGTTCTGCAATCCAGCGCTGTATTCCCTGGTGTTCGGGACGGTCTAGCAGGTCCCAGTCCAGGCTTTCATCATGATTCCATTCCCGCAACTGACCGAACTCACTGCCCATGAAAAGCAGTTTTTTCCCGGGCTGTACATACATGTATCCGAGAAGTAGCCTGAGATTGGCAAATTGCTGCCAATTATCTCCGGGCATCTTGCCCAGGAGCGATCCTTTCCCGTGGACGACTTCATCGTGAGAAAGAGGCAGTACGAAGTTCTCGGTATTGGCGTACATCATACGGAAGGTCAGTTCATTTTGATGGTATTTACGGAAAATCGGGTCCATGCTCAGGTATTGCAACGTATCATGCATCCAGCCCATGTCCCATTTGAAACCAAAACCCAGACCGCCGACATAAACGGGCCGTGAAACTTGAGGCCAGGCGGTGGACTCCTCGGCGACAGTAAAAATGCCGGGCTTTTCTTTATATGCCGCCTCGTTAAACCGGCGTAAAAACTCTATTGCATCCAGGTTTTCGCGACCTCCGTATTTGTTGGGTATCCATTCCCCTTCCTTTCTTGAATAATCCAGATAAAGCATAGAGGCGACCGCGTCTACCCTCAGACCGTCAGCATGATATTTGTTCAGCCAGAACTGGGCGCTGCTTAACAAAAAAGACCTTACTTCGTGTCTTCCGTAGTTAAATATAAAGCTGTTCCAGTCCGGATGGATTCCGGCACGGGGGTCCTCATGCTCATATAGGTGTGTGCCGTCAAAATAGCCCAATCCGTGTTCGTCATTCGGAAAATGTGAAGGGACCCAGTCCAGGATAACCCCGATTCCATTCTGATGCAGGATATCAATGAGTTCCATGAAATCCTGCGGTGTGCCGTAACGGCTGGTGGGAGAAAAATATCCCGTGGTCTGGTATCCCCAGGAACCGTAAAAAGGATGTTCCATCACCGGTAAAAACTCAACATGGGTAAAACCCATCTGCCTGATGTGCTCAACCAGAGCCGGGGCCATTTCTTTATAAGTTAAAGGCCGGTTATTCTCTTCAGGCTTTCTTCTCCATGACCCCAGGTGTACCTCGTAAATAGAGATCGGTTCCTGCATGGCATTGCGCTTTTTTCTTTCTTGCATCCATTCGCTATCATTCCAATAGTAGTCTATGTCCCAGATAATAGAAGCTCTGGCAGGTGGCGTTTCATTGTAAAACGCCAAGGGATCGGCCTTTTCCACTTTATAGCCATTATGAGCAGAGATGACATAATATTTGTACAGCGCGCCCGGACCGATACCCGAAACAAACCCCTCCCAGATACCGGAGTCCCCTCTTGAGTACAGCGGATGGCTGCTCTTGTTCCAGTTATTAAAATCACCTATCACAGACACCTGCCGCGCATTGGGCGCCCATAAGGCAAAATACGTTCCTTTAACGCCGTCGAAGTCCATAGGATGACTACCCAGCTTCTCATAAATGCGGTAATGTGAACCTTCATTAAAAAGGAACAGATCGTCTTCGGTTAATAACGATATATTGTTTTTTATATTCTGTTTGCTGTTATATTCTTTCATTTCTGGACCTGTCCTTGGTATCAATAGTAAATGTATATTATTCGAACTCCATCAACTGCAATATTCCGTATATAGGGACCTTTAACCAATCAGGCCGGTTGTTGAGTTCGTAGTTCATTTCATAGACGGCTTTATCCAGGAGATAAGCATCCAGAAGTATTTTCAACTGGTCCGGGTCTTCAGGCAGAACTCTGGTCTGTGCAATGTGTTCAAGGTAGGATTTCAGGAAGGCGACGGCCACCCATGTATACCAGTATTGCGACCACTGCTGCAATACCGGCAGGTCGTCTTCCGGTCTGGCTGAAATTTGCGACTGGCGGTTAAGGGCTTGATGCGCGGCGTAATGGAACGAACGGAGCATTCCGGCCACATCCTGGATGGGAGAGCGCTTCAGTCTGCGTTCACTCAGTGGGCGCGCCGGTTCGCCTTCGAAGTCTATTATAATGAAGTCCTTGCCGGTATACAGGACCTGACCCAGGTGATAATCTCCGTGACAGCGTATACGTACAGCCGATATTTTTTGGGTCTGGACCTGCTGGTATTTTTTTATAATGGCATCCTTTAGTCCAAGTACCTGCTCTGCATCATGTTTAATATTCTCCGGTAATTTTACCCGCCGTTCCTCCAACAACTGAAAGACCCTTATCGTAAGGCTGCGCATGGACTGGTATACCGAGGTCTGGTCGGAGCGGGAGAATCTCTCCGGTGCGAAATCCGGGTCGCTGGAGACTGAAGACAGCGCTGTATGCAGCTCTGCCGTGCGCTGCCCCAGAAGCTGTGCCGAGGTCAAATATGTGCTGATAGTTTCCTCTGCCAGTGACGGCGGCTCTTTAAGCAGAGAGAGCAGGTGTTTACGGGGCACAGGCGGCGCCTGGACGGTAGGATGAGCGATGACAGTCTGAAAATAGCGTTCCAGAGAATCCAGGGTGTATTGCCATGCGTCTCCTTCATTCGGGATATATGCCTGTAGAATAGCCATACTCTTCCCCGATTTTTTTGCAGGGTGATATTCTATAGCTCCCAGCGCAGGAGAAAAATTTTTAAAGGAGGTCTTTTCAGTGAGGAAACGTCCAATTTCCAGTTCCGGATTTAATCCGTCTTCGATACGGCGGAAGAGTTTCAGTACGGCCTGTTGTCCGTAAACAACCGAGGTATTAGTTTGCTCTACGTTTAGCGGTACGGGGGTCAGAGTGCCTTCCTTCAGACCGCGTATGCTATTGAATGCCCGGGTCGGTGCGGTTGAAACTGTTCCAGACAGACCCTTGAAGTTTCTGGTCCGGCTTATGGACTGGACAAGGAAGGAACAAAACGTCCGGTCTATCATGGCATCGTAAATCACCAGTACTTTATCTTCAGACTGTACCCGTATATTGGAAATCGCGGCTGAGGGATATTGTAAAGTTATTTCGCTGGTGTTTTCCACCGGTCTGGCTATTACCGGCAGAGTGTATGTCTCCGCTTCACCTTCGGTAAACTCAATCTGGATAATGACTATATAAGCGACGGACCTGGGAAAGTTCATCGGGGCTATATCCATAATCCGGCAGGACTGAATAATGCGTGCCTTACTGCGGAACCAGCGTTGTTTTTTGATATATTCCTGAAATACCGGCTGGAGGATATTCCAGTTTATTTTATCGGTCAATTTATCGGCAGCCAGGACTATTTCAGTTAGCTCCTGTTTACCGTCCGAAGGCTGACTGCCGAGGTTGAAGCTTTCTGTTTGGTGCTTTTCGAGAGAAAACCAGTAGAAAGAATAAGGAGTTAGTGTGAAGCTGTAGCTTTCTGTCCCTATCGGAGAAAACTCCACCCTCCCGAAAAGGTCTACGGGACTCAAGCCGGCGTACGGGGAGATATCAATCAAGGTCTGCTGGGGCAGGCGTGAGAGGTTGGCGACCACCAGGATTTTTTCTTCATTATAGATGCGGATGAAAGCCAGTACTTTACGGTTCTGTGGTTGAAGGAAGTCCAGGCTGCCCCTTCCGAAGGCATGATAGCGTTTTCTCAGGGATATCAGATGCTTCATCCACCAGAGCAGGGAGTCGGTATTTGTTTCCTGGGTCTCGACATTTACCGCTTCATAATGATATTCCGGATCAATGATCGTGGGAAGAAAGAGTCGTTGCGGGTTTACCTGAGAGAAACCGGCGTTTCGCTCCGGGCTCCACTGCATGGGAGTGCGGACTCCATTCCTGTCACCAAGATAAAAGTTGTCTCCCATTCCTATTTCGTCGCCGTAGTATATAACCGGTGTGCCGGGTAGGGAAAAAAGCAAGGCATTCATCAGCTCGATTTTCTTGCGGTTGTTATTCAGCAGCGGGGCCAGCCGCCGGCGTATTCCCAGATTAATGCGCGCCGAGGGGTCGGCGGCATACATGCGGTACATGTAGTCCCTGTCTTCATCGGTCACCATCTCCAGCGTCAATTCATCATGATTTCGCAGAAAGGTCGCCCACTGGCAGCCGGCCGGAATGGCGGGGGTTTGCTGAACAATATCCATGATAGGGAACCGGTCTTCCATGCGAATAGCCATAAACAGGCGTGGCATGACGGGGAAATGAAAGGCCATATGAAACTCATCGCCGTCACCGAAATAGGCGCGAGCATCTTCGGGCCATTGGTTAGCTTCAGCCAGGAGCATGCGATACTGGAATTTTTTGTCGATATGAGACCTGAGCTCTTTCAAGAAAGAGTGTGTTTCGGCCAGGTTCTCACAACTGGTACCGTCTCTTTCGTACAGGTAAGGCACCGCATCAACACGCAGGGCGTCGACACCCAGCTTGAGCCAGAAATCAACGGTCCTGAAAAGTTCCCGTTTGACAGCCGGATTATCATAGTTCAAATCAGGCTGGTGAGAATAGAAACGGTGCCAGTAATAGGCTCCGGATAAATGGTCCCAGGTCCAGTTGGAATGCTCGTAATCCTTGAAGATAATACGGGCTTCCCTGTATTTTTCAGGTGTATCACTCCAGACGTAAAAATTACGGGCGCGGCTGCCGGGAGGGGACCTTCTGGCAAGCTGGAACCAGGGATGCTGATCGGAGGTGTGGTTGACCACCAGTTCGGTGATTATTCGCAGGCCCCGGCGGTGGGCCTCGAAAACAAATGTCTGAAAATCAGCCATCGAACCGTAAACCGAATGAATGTTAAGATAGTCCGAAATATCATAGCCGTCGTCTTTGAGAGGAGAAGGATAGAACGGCAGCAGCCAGAGTGTAGTGATTCCAAGTCCCTCCAGGTAGTCCAGTTTTTCGGTTAAACCGACGAAGTCACCGACGCCGTCACCGTCGCTGTCCTTGAAAGAACGGACATGCAGCTCGTATATGATGGCGTCTTTGTACCAGAGAGGGTCATTTTTAAAGGGTAAATTATTGGTTATTTTTCTCATATTGCATTAGTCACCCAGTAAAGTGTGTACGAATTCAAGCAACTCTTTAATTCCGAGGGGCTTGATTAACAGAGCACTGGCGCCGTGTTTCATGCTGTCTCTCTGAATAACAAGACTCCTTTGTGGAGAAATGACGATAAACGGAATCTTTAATCTTCTCATTTGTTCACAAAATAACCAGATATTTTGATCAAATCCCGAGACGTCCACCAGAGAAAGTGCGATGTTATTTTGCTTTTTCAGAGCGTTATCCAGGTCATCCGGGCTGGCAGCTTTGATGGTCTCGAAACCTTCACGCGATAGCTGCTGTGATAAAAGGTTAAGATTGGAGCGATTGCTTCCGACGATCAGTATTACGGGTCTGTCATTCATAATCCAGCCCCCTCTTTACTCAGGGAAAATCCAGTTACTATCAGGATATATTTTTACGTATGGTATCGCGGTTTTGATTTTTATCTTCCGCCGTTCATAAAAGAGCGCATCAGTCCCACACCGCCGAGGATTCCTCCCATCATGGTGTAGGCCTTTCCAACCTTTATGCCGTTGCGGGTAATCTCGAACTCGCATAATGATTTTTCAAAATCGCTGGTTCGTTTCTTCAATACCCCGATCATCCGTCGAAGTTCTCCATTCGTTTCCACATACCGCAGGAAAATGATGTTGTCTACCAGAAAACTGATGCCGGTCTCGGTAGCCCGGAATTCACCGGTTATACTTTCAATTTCGCTAATAAGTATGGTTGTCACACCCGTGTTTTTGAGGTAGCGACAGAGGCTATACAGATGGCCGGCCAGGTCCTTGCTGGCTAAAGACAGCTTGTAGCCGGATGTGCTGTCCAGCATTATAATACGGGCGTTTTTCTCTTCAACCTCTTTTTTTATTAACCGGGCAAATTCATCGGTTGAATAACGCGCTGGCTCCACATTCACTATCGAAAGCAGTCCTTTATCCAGCATTGAGCGTACGGGGAGTTTGATACCGTCCGAGCGTCTGAGCATGGTTTCCAGACCTTCCTCAAAGCTGTAAACTACTGCTCGATCGTTCTTTGCCGCTGCTTCCTTTAAAAATTGCAGACCGAGAGTGGTCTTTCCCACCCCGGCAGGTCCGCTGATGATAGTTACGGTCCCCCGCTCCAGCCCTCCATGCAGCAGCTTGTCCAGCTCATTGACCCCGAATGACAGCGGTTCAGCTTTGAAGCTCCGTTGATATTGGTCGGGGACCAGTCTTGGAAATACCTCCATCCCTTTTTCAGTTATCCGCATGGAATGTTCTCCGCTGAGGAAACCTGAGCCTCGGAATTTGGATATGCTGATATTTCTTCCCTCGCTGGGGAAACTCAGGTTGATAACTCCGTCACACAGGAACTGGAGGTCGTCGTCAGGTGCTTCGTTGCTTCCTTCCGAACTCAGGATTACTGTAGCTCCCTGGTCGGTTAAATATCGGGAAAGGGAAAGCATCTGCCTGCGGAACTGGAAGGCGTCTGAAGTAAGGTATCGCAACTGTGTTGCGGAATCCACAAAGACCCTTGAGGGCTTTAGTTTTTCTATTTCCGCTGTGATTTTCTCAGTTGTGGAACTTCTCTCAACATCCGCCGGAGCGAAAATATCATAACTCTGGTTCTCAGAAAAGTACTCCGGTTCAGGAGTCAGATCAAGAAAGCCTACCCCGCGAAGGTCCAGGTTGATAGAGGCAGCGTTCTTACGCATCTGCGATTCCGGTTCTCCCAGCGTAATGTACAGGGCTTTTTCACCGGCTTGCGCGCCCGTAGCCATAAAATGCAATCCCAGAGTGCTCTTTCCGGTTCCCGGGCCGCCCCGAACCAGGTAGACGCGCCGGGCTATAAGTCCCTGTTCCAGTATTTCATCCAGCCCTTCTATTCCTACGGAAACACGCCTTCCCGGACTTTCTGGTTTTGTTTTTCCGCTTAAACTTTTTTCAGGCATGCGGCACCTCCATTTTTGAGTGTTTTATGAATAGACCCGCTTATCTGTTTTTACTGTTAATATTATAGCGGATTTTTACAGGTAATAATCAAAATCCCTCTCGGTACGAATACGCCGCCGTATTTGAAAGATATGAGCAGATGCGATTTGTGGGTTCAGTTCCACGTAGTTACGTGATCCGTACCACAAATAACGCGCCCCGCTCAACAGGTCGTGTACCTGATAAGGCTGCTTGACATCAAGTCCGAGGGAATCAACGGGAAGATTCAGCCAGCCCGAGTGAGTATGATGAGGGTCCAGGTTTACGACGACAAGCACGATATTCGAGAAATCTTCAGTATTTTTTGTGTAGCAGATCAGCCGGTCGTTATCTATCTGATGGAAAAGCAGGTTATTATTTTCCTGCAAAGCGGCATTCTCACGTCGAATCCGGTTAATACGGGCGATAAAATCCGCCAGACTATCGGACCGGTTGATATTCCAGTGTTTTAATTCGTATTTTTCGGAATCGAGATACTCTTCACTGCCCGGCTCCAGGGGGGTATTCTCGCACAGCTCAAAAGCGGGACCGTATATTCCGTAGCTTGCCCCCAGCGTAGCTGCCAGTACCAGACGGGACATGAATGCTGCCCTTCCTCCGGATTGCAGGTATTCGGTCAGGATATCGGGAGTATTGGGCCAGAGGTTCGGGCGAAAAAAGTCGTTGATTTCAGGCCTGGTAATTTCCGTAAAGTACTGGGTGATCTCCCATTTGGTATTACGCCAGGCGAAGTAGGTGTAGGACTGGCTGAACCCTAGTTGGGCAAGCTGGTACATTACCTTTGGACGGGTAAAGGCCTCTGCTAGAAAAATTACCTCAGGATGAAATTTTTTAATCTCTGCTATCAGCCATTCCCAGAAGTAAAGAGACTTGGTATGAGGGTTGTCTATGCGGAAGATACGCACTCCACGGTCGATCCAGAAAGTGATGACGCTTTTCAGTTCTTCCCAGAGATTTTTCCAGTCATCGCTTTCAAAGTTAAGAGGGAAAATATCCTGATATTTCTTGGGCGGATTCTCGGCATACTGCACCGAACCGTCTGGTCTTCGTGAAAACCACTCCGGGTGCTCTTTAACATAGGGATGGTCCGGGGAGCACTGAAAAGCGATATCCAGCGCAATTTCTAATCCAAGCTCCTTGGCCTTCATCAAAAAATGGCTGAAGTCTTCCTGACTGCCCAGTTGCGGGTGAACTGACCTGTGTCCTCCTTCTTCCGATCCGATAGCCCAGGGTGTTCCGGGATCTCCCGCTTCCGCCGTAACGGAATTATTTTTGCCTTTTCTGCTGGTGTATCCGATCGGATGAATGGGGGGCAGGTAGACCACGTCAAAACCCATTTTGGCGATGTAAGGAAGCCGTAGTTCACAGTCCCTGAACGTGCCGTGCCGTACGGTTTCGGATGTACATGAACGGGGAAACATTTCATACCAGTTGCTGAAGAGGGCCTTAACCGGATCAACAACGATCTCCAGTTCTTTTCTGTAAACCGTCGCGAATTTCTTGTCCGGGTACCTGTCCATGATAGTGAATACTTCTTCACTCAGGGCTAACTTTAATTTGGCATCAAGCGGAATGTCGTCCGACAGAAGGTCTTCTATCCAGTTTTGCATGATTTGCCGGACGGAAACAGGAGCTTGATTGCTGACTCCCTTGATAATACCGGCGCCCACCGCGATATTTACCTGAATATCTCTTTGTCCGGCCTCGATCCTTTTTGTAAGGTCCTGACGCCACGATTTAAAGCGGTCAATCCAGGCTGTTATCGTATAGATATACCTTCCTGTTTTACTTACCTGGAATGAACCCTGCCACCGGTCGTTTGCAAGGTATCGCATGGGAATTTCCGCCCATTCAGGCTCGTTTTGGTGACGGTATAAAATTCGGGATGAAAGAGAATCATGTCCGTCTGCGAAGATGTCCGCTTCAACCGTCACTTTTTGCCCGGCGACTCTTTTAACCGGGAATCTGCCTTCTTCTACTTGAGGTTTCACTCCCTTTATTACCACGCGCGCCCTGTTATCCAGCGCCATAAACAAATCCTCCGAGCCACGGTCATAAGTTGTTTCACTTCGCGCTCCGTCGGCATTATCCTTCGTCGGTATTAATCTGTGATGTTACTTATAGTATAATAGAAGAAGTACAAAAACAAGCGTAAGAAACGATGTTGACATGATATCTGCGATTCATTTGAATAGTTTGAGAGGATTTGAATTAGAGGTTTGCGCCGGGGCCGATGATACCGAACCTGCTGGTTAATTCCAATTATATATTTTAAGGAGGGGTGGCATGGCATCGGATGAACAGATCAGGGAGTTGGCCTATTCTCTCTGGGTAAAGGAAGGATGTCCGGAGGGGAAAGCTACCGAACATTATTTTCAGGCTAAACAGATGTTAGAAGCCCAGGAATCCCTGGTGGCAGAGACAGAGAAAACGATATCTGCTGTACCCGTCGAGGAAGTAGATAAATCGGGAACTGCTCCCAGTCCTAAAAAAACACGTACGCGTAAGAAACAGACCAAGAAAACAGATTAATACTTTTTTCGTTCTCAAGGTATTCACCATTTCTCTTTTTGGGGCCTGAATATCCTTATAAGAGTTATATTTGCATCTTCCACCCCCAAGCCAGCCGTTTATCCACCAGTTTTCTGCGTTCCGGTTTGTGTTTACCGGGCAGTTCTTCGATTTCGGCTTCTGACAGGTTTTGAATAAAATACCTGATTTTCTACCGCACCATCGTTACCACATTTTCCCGGATCGAACTTGACGGATCATTGCTTCTTGTGATTAGCTTTACCAAGGTGGCGAAATCCTCCTTCTATAGGGTGCCCAGGTTCTTGATAATAATGATATTCGCCTCCGTCAGCGAGTTCCGCGTTTTTTGATGGTATATCAATTATAAACAAATATATTTTAGACTGTAGTTTGGCGCGGATGTAATATTTTTTAGTGACAGGCTGTCAGGGATAGTATTTGGACTAAAATATAGTTGACGGGCTTTTTAAGGAAGCAAAAATATCGGATATGTGAGTGTGACCGGTATTCCGGGAAATAATAAAATCAAGGAGACTGATATGAACTCAAACGCTCCAGAAAAACTTTCTTTTCGTCGTATGATTCTCAGTGATATTGAATCGGTACTGGCTTTAGGTAAGAGTAACCTTACCTATGGAGATTTAGCTTCTGCCGATCCAGACGGCCCTCTGGCTATGAGTTTTGTTGCGGATAACGGAAAAAAACTGGTCGGCTTTGTACTGGCGCGTGCTCATTTTGTCGGCATACCCATTACCAAGGTGTGCGTAATTCATGCGATAACTGTCGATTCTGAATATCAGAGGAAAGGGGTCGGCACCCAGCTTTTAAGCGAACTCCAGACAAAATGCGAGGAAGAAGATATTCAGATCATGCGGATGCTTGTTCCGCAGCATGATATTAACCTTAGAAATTACATGGAAGCTCTGGGATTCCGTCACAGCAATTTTATCAATTTTGATAAGCTTTGCGGTGGTGAGGGCTGATATTGACAGTATGCTGCACCCGGTACCTGAAGGTAGCTTCAGGTACCGGGATTATGTGTCATCGTTTCCTTCTCCGTATCTGATGTTCCGTGAAAACCACATCCCCTTTAAATTGGAAAATAGCCGGGCGGCTAAAGGCGCTGAAGCACCTCCATCCGGTAAAAAGACTCACCCCATTGGTAATTTTCGCTTTTACCCGCTGTCCTGGCAATCTCCACCAATTGATCGTAAAATTCAGGATTGCCCGGAGGACCAATCTGACTCTGGTGGCATCGACAGGCAGCCATTTTGGTTTCATAGGTATCACTGATATCAATGCAATAATTGGGTTGCGCAGCCTGCCATAGCATGACCTCTTTCACTCTATGCAGCTTGAGACCCTCAGCAAGTAAATCACGATAGGTGTTGGGAGCTTGAGCCATAGGCCAGACAGCATCCAGGACAGCCCTTCCGGCTACTCTGTGGTCTGAATTGGAAATATACGGGGGGTAATAGGGATCGCAGGTAGCTACCACCGTGGGACGATAATGCAAAATCAAGCTCAGGATTTCTTTTTTTAATCCGGCCACATTCTCCAGACCGAGATCGGGATGGTCCAGGAAAACGACTTTTTTCACTCCAAGAATAGCAGCAGCTTCAAGCTGTTCTTTTTCCCTTGTTTCAGCCAGTTTGCCCGGCAGCAATTCAGGGTCGCTTGTCCCCTTATCACCGTTGGTACAGATTACATAGACAACATCTTTTTTTTCTCGCGTCCAGCGGGCTACAGTACCACCTATACCGAAATCGGGGTCAGAGGGATGCGGGGAAAATACCAACAAATGGACTGGTTCGCTGTTCATAACAATAATACGCCTCCTTTTTTTATTTTAAAGGCATTAATCATCAGACAACAATACAGGCAAATGTTATCAACTATCTCAAAATAGTCAGGGCGAGGCTTTAATTACTGCCGGGCTAAGCAAGCCGATGTAAGAATATTATACGGCCCGTTTTGTATCGGAGTACATATTAGTAAATCTTAATTGAGATTGCTTTGATATCCGTCATCCAGTAACTGTCGGTAATCATGAACGTTATCAATATGTTATCAGCCTGGACTAGCGGTGTACCGCTTATGACTCCGGCAGTGGAATCCAGGTTTAAACCATCCGGAAGGCTTCCATCGACTATTGTCCAGGTAAACGGCCCCGTTCCCCCCGAAGCTATCAGATTCTGTTGATAAAAACCGCCGACTTTGCCTGCGGCCAACCTGAAGGTAAGGATCTTGGGCGCTGCGGAGATTTTCATTCTAAAGCTTTTTCGGGCATATCCTCCGACGCTGTCAGTAGCTTGAATATTGATTACAGTCCCGGGAGTGGCTTGAACAGGGGTACCGGAAATAACGCCGCTGTCTTCATCCAGTGACAGGCCTCCAGGCAGGCGTCCGGAGATGATTGTCCATATATATGGACCAACCCCGTCGGTTGCGAAAAGCGTTTGAGTGTAAGCCACACCTATTTCACCGTCTGCCAGTTGTATATCGGTGGTAATTTCAGGCGCCGGTACGACGGAAATACCCAGGATTCTGGTAGCTGTCCCACCCAGTTTGTCTTTTACCTCGAAAGTAACCGGGGTAGACCCGCAGGTTGCCCTGGGTGTTCCGGATATTATTCCTCTGCCTCTGCTGAAGGACAGACCTGACGGCAGTGTTCCTGATTGAATAGACCAGGTATAGGGTAAAAGGCCTCCTGAGGCCGTAAGTGTCTGGTAGTATCTCATTCTAACTTCGCCCTGAGGAAGTGAATCGGTAGTAATCTCCGGGGCTGGATGGATCGTGAGAGGGATGTTTCCGGTTGCAGATCCACCCATACTGTCAGACACCTGGAATGTCAATATACCCTGGTCCAATGCTTCGGAGGGGACTCCCGATATTTCCCCGGTATCCTGGTCAAGGGTTAGACCGAAAGGCAGATCGCCGGCTATCAGAGACCAGGTATAAGAAGCAACGCCGTCTTTGACCTCCAGGTTATCATTATAGGCAAATCCTACTTCACCGTCAGCTAAAGCAGTTGTTTTAATAGACGGTCCGTTTACTATCTTCAGA
>JAFGOB010000140.1 GCA_016926695.1 Dehalococcoidales bacterium
GGCAAATGGGGATATTCCCTGGGACTGGATGATGGGAGCCGGATGAGCTGAGAGGTTCATGTCCGGTGCTGCGAGGGCCTGGGGGTGAAATTCCCCCGGGCTACTCACCTATATCGGAGGAAGACCTCTATATAGCTTCCTTTGATGGCAGTCAATGGCAGAAATTGGAAACCACCGTAGATTCAACAGAGAAAACTGCCACAGCCAGGGTATCGCATTTCAGCAACTTTTCCCTGGTATGTAAAGTCAATTTACCGCCTGATACGGAAACACCGCCTGAATCTCCAGTAATTGCACCTGATACCTTGACTACTACAACGAAAAACGCTCCGTCAAATACTCCCTTACCGGAAACAAAACCTGCTGCAAAACCTTCTCTTACATCAACGCCTGAGATCACGTCTTCTTCGGCTCAATTACCATCGTCCACAATACCGTCTGATACTTCTACCCCTGGTAAATCTGCCGGTACTCCCTGGGGTATTGTAGCCGGGATTATTGGCGGAGTGATAATAATCATGTTTGTCATGGTATTTATGGTAAATATAAGAAGAAAGAAAAAATAAGAGTTGATGATATCAGTACCGCAGGGAGTCTTCTTTGCGGTACTGATGATCAACCTGAATTAGTGAAAAAGCCGGATAGGTGAATCAAAATGATATAGTGTGACTTAAAGAAACCATGAGGATATCAACGAGTGAGGTCTTTCTGGCAGTCTCTTTGACTGAATATTTCGTGAAAAAATGAGGTGTTTGACAGTTTGACAAGTTGGAGGTGAGTTATTTGTCGATAGAACCAATCCGGTACGGTGTAAGTCATGAACATCAATGCCTAAATTGTGGTCACTACAGGTCGGAACCAGTCTTATTAAACGCTGGACAGACAATTGTGACAATAGTGGCTGCGTTGCTTGCCATAACAGGTTTCGGCTTATTTGTTTCTATTCCCATGTGGATATGGTTGATTCCTAATATGAAGAAGAACAAAAAAAGGGAATGCAGTAATTGCGGATATATATGGCGTATAACATAGCAAATTTCATATAATAATATTTAAAAATCCCATCTATATAATACGCATCCAAATGACTTGACGAATAGTGGAGTAATAAAAGCTTGTTTTGGGTCGCATGAAGAAATAGGATGGAAGGACTCAGGAGATGTAGGGTAGTTTCTACCCTTTGTCAAAATCGTCTTTACGAATGCCGAGGTCTCGCAGTATCCCGGAGATGGTTCCAGGTTTAAGATCATGACTACCCCAATTAGGAATCGTGGTGCGGGCTTCTGTTTGCAGGTTCATCCAGATTTCATGGCTGCCTTTAGCAGACCTATCGAGAAAGCAGCCTAAACTCTTAAGTCGGCGGGTAAGTTCGCGGTAATTCACAGGTAAACGGTAACCTCATCGGCAGCTTTAGGGCCGACAAGTTCGTAAGCGGTATCTTCCACAGCCCGAGGTAGACGCTGCTTATGCTCTTTATAAGAACGGATATACTCAGCTGCGACACTGCGCAGGATCTCCATGGCTTCGGCGGGAGTATCACCCCAGGCCCGGCAACCACTTAAGAGAGGAATCTCTGCCATATATTTATTTTCAGTTTCTTCGCTCGGTTGATACATGATCACCGGCAGTTTATATTGCTTCATCAAGCACCTTCTGGTTCTAACTACCTAAAGTATATCCCATACTTATTTTACAACACAAGCGATCACCATCAGGTTGGGTGATAGTTGGATGTTATCGCCACCTCAAAGAAGGTTTCAACTGGTTTCGCAAAAGTCCTGTTTGGTCCACCCATGGGGATTTGAACTTGCCTTGGCGTTATGGGTGGGTGAACCCTCCCCCAGATATTTGCGGAGTATTCGGGGGTGTGCAAAGCTGGCAATGCAAAGGTAATTGCACAGCCTGTGCGAACTATTGCCGAGATTAAATGTTTTGGCATAGTTTAACGAATATGCCCGGACATAATTTACTTATGCTGCTGGAAAATCTAAGAGTAGCGCCTGCAAATCTGGTACAAGCTGCTTTTTCTCGAATGTAAGTTCGGGAACTGTCCAGAGTTGCCAGCCGGCAGCTATATCCTTATTCCAGGTTTATACTTCTCTATTCCCCGCTGGCCCTCTCCCCCATTCCTTTGGCGCTTTCATCCATCAGCTTGACATACATATCTTCCAGCGCCGATTGTTTGACAGCCAGGTCTATCAAAGCCCAGTCTTTTTCCGAAATATCCTGGAGCAGAGCCGCGATCTGCGATACATCCGCCGTCCGGTAGATATAGTTGTCCCCCTGCTTTTCATAGTCCAGCTTTTCATCCGTCTTGAAGGTCACTTCGTACTCACGTTTGCCCAGCTTTTTACGGATGGAATCGATGGTATCGCAGATGTATATCTGCCCGTTCTTCATGATCGCCACACGGTGACAGACATACTCAATATGATAGAGATTATGGGCGCTTAACACGATGGTCTTGCCGGCGGCATTCAGTTTCTTCAGATACTCGATGATAAAGTAAGAAGTGAGGGGGTCCAGGCCGGAGTTCGGCTCATCCATCACCATGATGGATGGATCGTGAAGCATCGAGCGTGCGATGGCAACCTTCCTCTTCATACCCTTTGAAAGATCGCCGGTATACTTGTTTTTTTCAGCCAGTTTCAGCGATCCGAGCAGCTCGTCTATCCTGTCCTCGGCTTTCCAGCGCGGTATCTGGTATAGTTCGGAAAAGAACAGCAGGTACTGCTGGACAGTCATATTTTCATAGAGAGGGCTTTCTTCGGGAAGATATCCGATGTAGTTCTTGATCCTGGCGCTTTCTCGTGTCATATCGTGTCCCATGATCTCAACTTTTCCTGAAGTAGGGGCCAGCAGGCCGACCATCATTTTCAAAGTGGTGGTCTTGCCTGCGCCGTTATGCCCTATTATCCCCAATATTTCACCCTGTTCAATTTGGATGCTGACATCGTTGACCGCCCTGAAGTTGTCATATATTTTGGTAAGAGATGATAAATTTATTATGCTCATATCCCCTCCAGTCACGTAAAAAGACAGTCGATTTATGAAAAATATCCTGACCCTGGCAAAATGGGAAGTTACACGCCTGCGCTCGCGCTTCGGCGGTAAATCCAGGTTTATTATTATTCCGGTTATCCTGCTGCTTGTATTTCTATCATACTCCATTTACCAGCAGGACTTCACCATGTGTAAGGGAATCTACAACATCGGGTTGTCTCCTGACGGGCCGGTCATAGAAGACCAGCGATTTGAGATAAGTATCATGGACCGGCTGACCGGGGAAAGACAGCTTAAAGCCGGAATAATAGACCTGTATGTCGGCAGCACGGAAGTAGTTGTCAGGAAGGACGACCGCTCCCAATATGCCGCCGGTTCGCTCCAAAAATACCTGGAGAAACAGGAACTGGCCAGAATCGCCGGTCAATACCCCCTCGATCAGGCTTTCCCTCTGCGCATCAGGATAGAAACCCTGGCAACGGAAGGAAAAATCGATCCTTCGGCAGTGCAGGCTGCCCTTGATCCTGTTCTTTCGCTGGAAACGGATGAGCCTGCCATAGGGCAAACGGCGGAGTTAAGCCCGGATGCTCCGGTATTTGAGATTGATAATGAAGAGACCCTTGTATTCGAAACGGGCACTTCCGGGGAACCTACGGCGGACCAGTCTTCCAGCCTGGCCGTGCAGCAGCAGCTTGGAAATATCAAGGCGGAAAACAAACTGCCCGAGTTCAAGGCCGAATTCGTCGCCGAGGATGAGATAATCGTACCCTCGCTGATGAGTCCTCCCATGCCCCTGGCCCAGGTGATCCTGGCTTTCTTCTATATCATCCCCGTCTTTTTCGTCAGCGTATTTTTTACCAGCAGCTTCACTGAAGAAAAAGTCAATCGCAAGCTGGTTATACTCCTTTCAACACCCGTATCACGGCTTGAAATTATCCTGGGCAAGATGCTCCCCTATTTCGTCTATTCTTTTCTGGTGATTGTCATCGTAACCCTGTTTTTACAGGGTAATGTACTGACTGCACTGGGCATTTTCCTGCCGGTGGTGCTGTTTATATTTGCCATTTATTTGATGGTAGCCCTGACCTACCGTACATTCAAGGACCAGACCTTCTTCTCGGTCCTGGCGCTGTCAGTAATCACTATCTATCTGGTAGTGCCGGCTATGTTCGCCGGAGTCAGCGATCTGAGCTATGTTTCACCTCTTACCCTGGCGGTAACCATGTTCAGGGGAGAAACCTTTAGCATCGACCACTATCTTATCGCTACTATTCCCCTGTATCTTACCTTTTTCCTGGTGATGTATGTAGGTACCAGGGTCTTCAATGAAGAATACCTGATGGGTTTTAAACCTTTGCACAGGAAACTGGCCGATGCCCTGAACATGTCCCTGAACAAAAGGCGCCTGTCAATCTCAATTTTTATCCTGAGCTTCCTGCTGGTCCCGCTGGTCTTCGCGGTACAACTGGTATCAATAGTAATTGTTTCAAACCTGCCCTCTCCCTTTATTCTCTGGGCTGTAATGCTTTTTTCTATCGTTATCGAGGAGATAGCCAAATCGGCCGGCATCGTGGCCGTGATGCAGAGGGGGGTATCCGTGTCCCGCCTCAGTCTCTTCAGGCTTTCCTTCCTTTCAGCTCTGGGGTTCTGGGCGGGTGAAAAACTACTGCTGGTTCTTACCGCCAACCTTTCCGCTGAGTCTCAACTGGTATCGGCTTTCTTCGGGACCGCTTTTTCCAGTGTCTGGATGTTAATAATTCCCCTGGTATTGCATACCGCCAGCACCTATCTGGTCTGTGCTCTGTCAAGCCGCGGCAGCAGGAAATATCCTCTTGCCTTAATCTGCGGTACGGTCATTCATTCCGTCTATGATGTATCGGTATTGTTTTTCACAGGAGTGATGCAGTGAACGGATTTATAATCTTGCTTAAAAGGGAACTGAAATCGATCACCCGTGAAAAAACAATCATGTTCGCCATCCTGGTCCAGTTTTTCGTCGCTTCGCTCTCTTCTATTCTTCTGGTAGGCATTATGGCCTTCTATGACCCATCTTCTATCGCGCAAAACACCAAATCCGGCATCAGGATCGGTCTGATAGAAGAACACAACAGCCCCATGCAGGGTTACCTGAGACAGAAAGGGATAAGGGTCAGGACCTTCGACGATATAAAGACCGCTGAAACCTGTTTCAGGGACGGAAAGCTGGATGTCATCATGGAAATACCACCCGGTCAGTCCGGTGTAGTGGATATGAAGCTTGTATTACCCGAGATGGATGCCAAAAAGACCGTGGCCATGATGCTTTTGCAGGAGCCTCTTAAAAACTATGAAAACTACCTGCGGTTTAAAAACGGTGTTATGCTGAACTATGAAGACCTGGGAGGGAAACCGGGCAATACCCATGAATTCCTTTATTCCATTATCGTTCCGGTCCTGATGTTATTCCCCGCACTGATTGCCGGCAGCATCATGATAGATACCGTCACCGAGGAGTTCGAGAATAAGACCTTCGACACGCTGGCGGCCACTCCGGTTTCTTTAAAACAGATATTTTCCGCCAAGATAGGTGCAGCCGTCGTTACAGCCGTCCTCCAGGTGGTTTTGTGGGCGGTGCTGCTGGGCGTAAACGGGCTTCACATTTTAAATCTGCCCCAGGTACTGATGATTGCCTTCATCGTTGCAGCGGCTGTTTCACTCATAGCTGCAATTATCGCCCTTTATTTCAAGGACCGTGAACGCGCCCAGTTCGCCTATTCAATTGTACTCGTCATTCTGGCGGGCGGAAGCTACTTCACTGGTTTTTCCCCCATAAATCTCATCACCCGAATAGCCTCCGGTATTCAAAACGATGGGGCTTTATTGATCTCTCTGTACGCTTTGCTTGTCCTGGCGGCCGGCGTGATATTCTTTAAACTTGTAAAGAAACTGGTATTTCTTAAACAATAGATATTTGTCTCACTACGCCAGTTTAGAAATCACCAGCCTCCCCGTTCCTGTATTGGCTTATAAAAACACCCGTCACGGCAGCTATTGATTTATTGTTCCATCTCACCTATCATATTAAGGTAATTTGGTTACGTCAGACTTGCATTTTGTCTTCACATTTGGATTTTAGTGGGCTATAGCTGTATCCGTCCGTCGGATGTGCTGGTATATTCCCAAGAATAATAGACCTGGAGGAGTCTATTCATGTCAAATCAGGTATTTATAAATTGCGGTCAGGGCGGTCCACTGATGGTATATGTACGGGAGGGAAAAATCGTACGGATACGTCCCCTCATTCTGGATGATGCCGACGCACCCTCATGGAAAATAGAGGCACGCGGACGTACCTTTTCTCCGCCGAGGAAGGTATGTCTGGCAGCATACTCTTTGACCGAGCACGCCCGTGTGTACTCGGAAGACCGCATTAAATATCCCATGATACGGACAGACTTCGATCCGAAAGGTGAAAGAAATCCTCAAAACAGGGGTAAATCGGGATATCGCAGGATAAGCTGGAATGAGGCCCTGGATATCGTAGCGGGTGAAATGAGGCGCGTACGCGAGAAATACGGCCCGTCGGCTATCATGTCCAGGCCGTCATCTCATCATAACTGGGGATTCATCGGCTACCGTACCAGCGTCTGGGCAAGATTTTTCAACCTGATCGGGTTCACCGAAATACTGGACAATCCCGATAGCTGGGAAGGATGGCACTGGGGATCAACTCATGCCTATGGCTTCTTCTGGCGCTTCGGTCTGCCCGAGCAGTATGACCTGCTGGAAGACGCCTTGAAAAATACCGATCTGATAATACACTGGGGAAACGATCCGGAGTCAACTCACGGCGTTTATGGTGGGCAGGAATCGGCCTTATGGCGTATCTGGCTGAAGCAGTTGAAAGTAAAACAGATCCATATCGATCCTTTCTGCAACTATTCAGCCATTATTCAGGCAGACAAGTGGATAGCTCCCAGGCCGGGGACGGACGCGGCCATGGCCGAGGCTATCGCCTATGTCTGGCTGAAAGACGGTACTTACGACAGTGCCTATATTGAATCGCATACGCTCGGTTTCGAGGAGTTCAAAAAACATATACTGGGAGAAGAGGATGGAGTGGCACGCACTCCGCAGTGGGCCGAAGATATTTGCGGAGTCTCCGCCAGGATAATCATTTCGCTGGCCAGAGAATGGGCCTCAAAGAGGACAATGCTGGCGGCCGGCACAAGGGGCGGAGAGTCGGGCATCTGCCGCCAGGCCTACGGTACCGAGTGCCCGCGACTGATGGTCTACTTGCAGGCCATGCAGGGTCTGGGTAAGCCCGGAATCAATATCTGGGGCACAACCATGGGTGCTCCCTTCAATCCATCGCCGGATTTTCCGGGCTATAACCAGCTCGGAATCAACACGCTGGCAAAAAAGCCAGCTGTTAATCCAGTCTCCCAAAAGATAAACCGCCTGCTGGTGCCCGAAGCAATTCTTAATCCGCCTGTCCACTGGAACGGACCCGGCTGCTGCGGCGGATCTCTGGAGCAGCAATTTGAAAAATATACCTATCCTGCCCCCGGGTATTCCGAAATAAAGATGTTTTATCGATATGGCGGATCGTTTCTCAGCACACTGATCAATACCACCCAATGGGCGCGGATGTACCAGTCTCCCAAACTCGAGTGCGTGGTAAACCAGGATGTCTGGTGGTGTAACGAGACCCGCTTTGCCGATGTCATTCTGCCCGCCTGTACCAATCTTGAAAGGAATGACATCAGCGAATGGGCGCACCCCAGCGGGGCTTCTCTGCACAGTTCCTGCGAATGCAATCACAGAATCATGGTTTACGAGCAAAAATGCATCGAGCCCCTTTATGAATCACATTCGGACTACTGGATAATGACCCAGCTTGCGGACAGGCTGGGCGTGAAAGGGGAATATACCGAGGGAAACAGCGAAGAAGACTGGATTGAAAAATATTTCTATGCCACCGGTTTGCCGGAATGTATATCCTTCGAGGAATTCAAGAGGAAGGGTTACTATGTGGTACCCCTCCCCGAAAATTACAGGTCCACCCCTGCTCTGCGCTGGTTTTACGAGGGACGCGATTGCGACACGCCTGATTACCGCAATCCCAAGCGTGGTACGGACAAAGGAAAAGAGCTAGGTACCTATAGCGGGAAGATCGAATTTGTATCGGAAAGCCTGAAGAAATTTACACCGGATGACCGGGAAAGGCCCCTGCTGGCCAGGTACATACCGAGCTGGGAGGGCTATGATTCGGATCTGGCCGAAAGATATCCCCTTCAACTGATATCCCCGCATCCCAGGATGACCTTTCATACTCATCATGACACGCATGTTCCCTGGCTGGGTGAAATACCGGCCAATCGTATCTACAAAAACGGCTACTACTGGCATACGGTCCATATTCATCCCGCAGACGCCGGGTCCAGGGGAATCCGCGATAGAGATATCATCAAGCTCTATAATGACCGTGCGGCAGTCCTGGGAATAGCAATCGTCAGTGAGAGAGTCAGGCCGGGAGTGGTACATTCATATGAAGGTTCCAGCCTGTACGATCCTGTTGAGCCGGGAAACCCTTCCAGCCCGGACAGGGGAGGATGCGTCAATATGCTTTCATCGGGAAGGACCATCTCCCAAAACGTGCCGGGAATGGCGCCCAATTCGACCCTGATTGAAGTCAGCCGGTGGGAAGAATAGAAGACCCGGAAGAAATTGAATTGGTCCGCACATAATCAGTTAAAGAGTCCCTGTTTACATAATAATGGTCTCTTTAAAATTTGAAATGAACGAAAATACGGCCGAAATTCTTGTCGTCTTTCTCGATCCGGTGGTAAAGCTTTTTTATATCCGGTCCGTTTAAAAAGCGCAGGACCCGTTTTTTTAACTGTCCCGAGCCTTTCCCGGGGATAATTTCTACCAGATTGATCTTCTTCTCGACCGCCTCAGAAATAACCCGGTCGAGCTCGGCGTCGATAATGCCGCCCTTGTTAAATATTTCGTGTAAATCCAGCACGATTTTGGCCATAGCTACCTCACAGCTTAATTACAAATATCAGGCCTGATGTTCCCTTTTCTCGCCGCTACGGTATGTTATTAAGGCTCAACAGCCATTGCTCCGATAAAATTCTATCATATCAAGAAGACTAAAAGAACGTATTCCGTGAGTAGCTATCGATTATCCGGAACAAATATCTTTGACGTTTATGTATAATTATTTAACAGGTGGATAAAAATTTGCTATAATGACATGATCAAAATGTAAAATTTTAAAAATGGACTTATTCAAAGATGGATAAAAAGACCGAGGCTGTTCAATCCATTGTTCGTGCTTCAAAAATACTGCAAAGTATTGGCAGGGGTTCGCATTCTATAACTGAAATTGCCGGAGAATGTCAGCTCAGCAATTCGACTGTTCACAGGTTGCTTCAGGCCATGGTGGGGTCTCATCTTGTTATCCAGGACTCAATCGGTCATAAATATTTCATAGGGGATTTAATCACACATCTGGTCTCAAAACCGGAGGTATCTCACGAATACCTGATAAATTTCGCCAGGGATGAGATGGAAAAATTGAGCGAGGCTACCGGAGAGACCGTTATACTCATGATAATGACAGGGCACAACTTTCAGATACTTCATGAAGTGCCCAGTAAACACTATCTCAGGATAGTTGGAGCCGGCGCCATTTCCCTTCATCCCGCATTAACCAGAGGGGCCGCCGGCAAAGTACTCTGGTCAATGCTTGATAATAAGTCCCTGGAAACAGCCTTGAAATACATTAATCATACCAATTCCGATCAAATCAGCCTGCCTGAAAAACAAAAGCTGAAAAGACAGGTCAAATTGACAGGTAAAAAAGGATACGCCATCAGCTCGGACAATATTATTGCCGGGGCTATGTGCATGGCTGTACCGATAAAAAACTATGTCATGCCGACCGCATTATGCATTATAGGGCCCAAAACCCGGTTAAAACCCCTTTCTAAAAAATCTCTCGCACAGCTTATCGACAGCGCCGTGATTATCTCAAGCCGGATTGAGAACAAGATGGGTTTATTCTCGTTATAAAAACATCATCGTCGTTATTTTTTCAATACATCGTAAAGGCGAGATACGTTCATGCGTTTGATACCCCTGGCTCGTTCATCGGTGCTCATCATGGGATATTTAGCGCTCAGGTCCGTTTTATCCATTGCTTCCTCTTTGCTGATGCCCTTTCTAATAGCCTGCTCTACGGCGTTAATCCAGAACTTGATAGTGTCCTGCATTTCCGAGATATAGCTTTTGGGGCATACATCCCCGTGACCTGTAATAATATAATCGAAATCAAGCTCCTGAAGCGTCTTTAGCGATTCAAGCCACTCATACGGAACGGACTGGTGCATGAAGGGAATACCTACCACCACGTTATCCGAAGTAAAGATAACTTTTTCTTCCGGTACGTAGACTATTACCTGGTAGGGAGTATGGCCGGGAAGATGCAAAAGATGGAAAGTATGACTGCCCAGGTAAAAAGTCAGGCGTTCCGAGAAGGTTATCTCCGGTGGCTTATAGTGGAATTCACTATCCAGCGGCAGGCTGTCGGGCGCCATCATTTTCAGGCTGTTAACCAGTTCTTCCGTTTTAGCGGATAGAATTGCGCTGCGGGTACCTTCATGTCCTATTCCGGTACAATCAAAATAGCAGTTGCCTGAAATATGGTCCGGATGAGGTTCACCGTTAATCAAATATCGCAATTGACCGTGTTTTGCAATCTCATCCCGCCATTTCTTGGCTTCGGAAGGGACCATCGGCGTGTCCACCATTACAATGCCTTCCGCTGTCACCACAAAACCGGTATTGCAGCCGCGATTGGCAGTTTCCACGAAAACATTTTCTGTTACTTTTTGCATGATTTCTCCTTTTTCAGTTCATCTGACAAGCTTCTAAATACTATTTCAAATCCGGCGTTACTGTAAAATAGTCCGTTATTTGTTTTTTTGATCTCCCGAGGTGTTATTGCTATGAAAATAATATTACTCCAAGCTATGGTAGGAAGACATACCTCCGGAAACACTCTTTACCCTGAAACCGTTCTGCTTTAAAATCCGTTCGGCAAAATATGATCTCTTTCCGACCGCGCAGTATACCATTATCTCTTTTTCAGCGGGAATTTCATTCAGCCTGCCGCGTAATTCAGGCAGAGGGATATTTACCGCGCCTTCATAATGTCCCTGCTGGAGTTCAACGGGGTCCCGGACATCCAGGATAAAATTTGATGCCTGATGATTGTCCTGCCAGTGCTGAACCTGGCTGTCCCCTCTCAACACGTTAGCAGCGACCATTCCCGCCAGATTAACAGGGTCTTTGGCGGATCCGAACTGGGGAGCATAGCACATCTCAGCCTCTTCCAGATCGTAAACGGTTGCTCCTTTTTGTATCGCCATGGACACAACATCAACACGTCTCTCAATGCCCTCTTCTCCGGCTGCCTGGAAACCCAGTATTTTGCCTTCAGGCAGCGTAAAAAGAAGCTTCATATGCATCTCCCTGGCGTCCGGGTAATAGTCGGCGTGATGTTCCGGATGAAGATAGACCTTTTCGTAAGGCATTTTCCCGGACAAGCCTGTCAGTGTCTTTTCGTTCAGTCCGGTGGAAGCAACCGTTATTCCGAATATTTTACAGACTATCGTCCCCTGTACTCCCCGGAAGGATGAATTTCGTCCGGCGATCACATCCGCGGCGATACGCCCCTGGCGGCTGGCTGGCCCCGCCATTGGAAAAAAAGCCCACTCGTGAGTAAGCTGGTTTTGCACTTCCACAGCATCTCCCACCGCCCAGATCTTTTGGTCACTGGTTCTCATGTGTTCATCAACCCGTATACCCCCCATCTTTCCCATTTCAAGACCTGCTTTAACGGCCAGATCTGTTTTAGGTCGTACACCGGCTGAAAGGAGTACCATCTCGAAATCCAGCGATTTACCGCTTTTGGTGTAAACCCGTACGAGACCATTTGGGGATTTGCTCTCAAAGCCGGTGACAGACTCACCTGACAGAAGTTCGACTTGATTAGCCGCAAGCTGTTCATGAACAAAAAAGGCGATTTCCCGGTCGAGATTGGGCATTACCTGTGAAAGCTGCTCGATAATAGTAACCCGGATACCGGATTTCGCCAGGTTTTCCGCTGTCTCAAGGCCGATAAATCCCGCACCGACAACCGCAGCCCTGTGTACTTTTTTATGTTCTATCCATTGCTTTATTTTGTGGCTGTCCTCCAGAGTCCGCAGGGTAAAAATCCCTGGACTATCGATTCCAGGTATATCAGGAAGTACGGGAGAGGACCCGGGAGACAGGACAAGGGCATCATACTTTTCTGCACTCAATTCCCCGCCGGATAAATCCTTGACCATGATTTCCTGCTTCGCACGGTCTATCGACATGACTTCATGCCTTAGCTTCACTTTAATGTTTAACCTTTTTTTGAACAGCTCAGGGGTTGCGACCATAAGGTCATTTTCATCTTTGATGATATCTCCTATAAAATAGGGTAGACCGCAACTGGCAAAAGAAACATGCGGTCCACGCTCGAAAATGATTATTTCGGCCTTTTCCATTAGACGTCTTGCCCGTGCTGCGCATGAGGCTCCGCCGGCGATACCTCCCACCACGAGTATTCTGGGACCGTCCTTAATTGTGCTGTCTGTACTCATATTGGAAACCATTTTTCTCCCTTTTTCCTCCCGGTTTAAAGTATGTATGACAAATTCTGTTTGGTATCTAAATTTTAAACCATTGAGCCGTCAATTTGTTTCTTCCTCCATCCGGTTTCCTTAATAAATACTGCGGTAAAAATGGCTGCCACGGATATTATTGACCAGAAAATAAAAGGAGAACCGGTGTTTATTACTGCCAGGCTGTTGCCCAGTGGAGGAGATATCGCGCTGCCTATCTGTCCGAAGGTGAAGACCATCCCCAGTGCAGTGCCTGAATAAAGCGGACCTACGCCTTTGGATTCGAACAGCGTGGCGCTGATCACCGACATAAAACCATCAAAAAATATCCCCGATAGTATCATGACGGTCCAGATTGTATGGCTGTCTGCCAGTGGTATCATACCGACACAAAGAGTGGTTACCACCAGGGCCGGTAAAATTATGGTCCTTCTTGAACCTATTCTGTCAGACAAAATAGAAAAAGGGACGACGCAGATTGTACTGGCGGCAAAGAATATGGCCAGAGCATTATCCGACACCGCGGCAGAAAATCCTTTATCACGCAGGTACATGGGAAGATACCCCATCATTCCCGTTATACAGGCGGACCGAAACATCAGCGTCAGACCTATAAGACGCACAGCCTTGTTGTTTATCAGGCCGGTAATAGCCTGCCTGACAGGTATCCTGACGGTCTTAATGCTTACGTCTCCGGCATCCGGCGGTTCTTTTCCTGCCAATAGCCATAATACTCCGATGCCTGCCGCGATTATTCCATAAAGGATCAGTACAATACGCCAGCCTCCCAGCAAGGGTGAGAGGTATGTAGCGCTTATCATGGGGCCCAGCATCAGTCCCAGTCCCATTCCCATGGCCCCGACGCCGTTAGCCATAGCCAGGTTTTTCCCTTTAAACCAGATAAGAATCGTCCTGGTAGTGATGATGGGAACAATAGCCCTGACAAGGCCGTTCAGGAATACAGTAGCCGCAAGGGTAAAAAAATTGGTTGACAGTCCTCTCAAAGCTCCCGTAACGCCCACCAGGATGCAGGATGCAAAAAGTACCAGTCTCAGGCGGAAGCGATCTCCTATCAGTCCGCCGGGAAGGCTTACAAAAATAGCCGCGAGATTGGATATACCCCAGATCGAACCGATTTGTACCAGACTCAGCCCCAGATCATCCGATATTTCCTTGAATAGCGACGGCATACAGGAATAGGGAATGGCTATTACCAGTGTGGCGGTAATAGCCGACAGCCCCAACATAAGCCATTTATAACAGTCCGATTTCTGTAACTCTGACATAAAGAGCCTTTCAGGATAAACGGATCGGGATACCCGGTATTTTGCAGGGATTGTAACCTTAATTGCCGCCCTGTGTCAAAAGCTACAGGAATAATATGCCTGATCTAATCTGTTGCAATCATGACATTGCTGGCTTTGATAACGGCATATACCTCTTTACCGGTTTCCAGCCCCAGATTCTCGGCGGATTCCTTTGTTATAATGGATACGACTCTTTCACCGCCGGACAGTTCAACGATGACCTCGGAATTCACCACGCCGGGTTTGACTTCCAGGACTTTTCCCTTCAACTGATTCCTTGCACTGAGTTTCATCTTCAACCTCCCCGATTTTTAACCGGCCCCACATTTCCATTATAATCTCTTGTAAGAGGTAATTCTGTTGCAGTAACATCAATGAAGTAAGACCGCTGGTCCGGAATCCCGGGAAGGCGATATAACGAAAAATCAAGAGGAGGCTTCTTATGTTTATTACCAGCCTGGACAGGGTTGAGAAAACAATACCGCAGATGCCCGGCGCTGAGAAAATTTTCAAACAAATTCCGCTGTCGAAAGCTGATGGAGTGCCAAATTTCTCATTCCGTGTTTTTACCATCCAGCCGGGCGGCTGCACCCCCCTGCATAAACACAAATCCGAACATCTTAACTACATAATTTCAGGTAAAGGTGTCCTGGTCTCATCAGACAGGGAACACGCCATAAAACAGGGGGATTTTGCCATGGTCTTACCGGAAGAGACGCATCAGTATAAAAATACCTCTGACAGTCAGGACCTGGTTTTAATTTGCGCTGTACCCAAAGAATACGAATAAAACGGTATTTCCCGGAAATTGATGGACAGGTTTATTACTTATTGTTTTTGGCTTTTGCGCCCGGCGGGGATATATATTCAAGCATAATTTACTTCAGCATGAGGAGAATCAACCATGGACTACAATGTCGAAGTCAAACTGATAGCGATAACTCCTGATAGCGAGAACCTGGTAGAACAGGCGGGTAGGCTTTGTTATGCCAGCGGCGCCAATCTGGGGACCAATCAAAAATGGCTTCAGTCACGTATTAAACAGGGTCATGAAAGCCTGATAGAACATGCTTCCGCCAGTTTCTATATCAGAGCTTCACGTGCTTTAACTCATGAACTTGTCCGGCACCGCCTGGCCAGCTATTCGCAGCGCAGCCAGCGCTACGTTAAAGAGACCGGAGGTGAATATATCGTACCTCCTGAGATAGCCGAAAGCGGCTGCGATGAAGTGGTGCAGACGTATCAACAGGCTATGTCATCCGCCTGGGATAGTTACAGGCAACTGTTAAACTCGGGGATAAAACCAGAGATTGCCCGTTATGTCCTGCCCAACGCCTGCTACACGGAAATAATCTGCACCTGGAATTTCCGCGAAATAAGGCATATTATTAAAATCCGCACCAGCCCGGACGCCTTGCCGGAAATGCAGGCCGTTGCCAACAAGATTGCCGTTATTATGAGGCAGCAGGCTCCGAAGATATTCGGCGATCTTTAGAAATACAAAGGCTTTATTTTAGCGCCCCGGCAATGCTCTCTGCCATGACTTTCATCATGGTGAAATAGGATCCGTCTTCCGGTAATTTATGCATGGTTATCTCTACCACTTTTACGCCTGTTTCATTACGGATCGCCCCGGCGACAGCCGGTGAAGTCCCAAGCTCGGTAAATATAGCCGGGACCTGGTATTTCTCTATCGCCTTTTTAAGCTCCGCCAGATCAGCGGCGGTAACTCCGGCCTGCGTGGATATGCTGGGAATAATAGCCCCTATCATTTCAAAATGATAGCGTCTTGCGAAGTATCCCATTGACTGGTGCCCGGTAACCAGTTTACGGTTGTTATCGGGAACGGCCTGGACTATTTGCTCTATTTCCATGTCCAGGTTTGCCAAACGGTCCCGTAGATCAGCGGCTTCCCTGGAAACATCCATGTCCAGATAAACTTTCAGTTCTTCAGAAAGGGCGGCCACAATGGAATTCATACCCACGGGGTCGGTCCAGAGATGGGGGTCCGGCGATCCGGCTTCATGGTGATGCTCATGACCGTGTTCATTTTCCTCTAGATGCTCTTCCCCTGTTTCATGGATGTGTTCTCCCTCGACCGGTTCCTCATCTCCGACATACCGTACCTCGATGTAGTCAGAGGCGGTAAACATTTTTATACCCTTGTTTCTGGCTGTTTCAAAGGCTGCATGCATGCCGGCCTCGAATTCCAGACCGTTCTTTACAATCAGATCAGCCCTGCTCAGGACTTCGATATCTTTAGCGGAAGGCTCCCATTGATGAGGATCAAGACCGTTGGGTATTGAGACTGCAACATCCGCCTTTTCTCCAACCAGTTCTTTGACGATAGAACCCAGGACCGAATAAGTTACCACGATTCTTTTTTTTGTCCCGGCGCCGGCGTCAGCCTGGCAGGATCCCAGTACCGGCATTATCGATATCAGAATGACCACAAAGAAACAAATCAATCTTTTCATAGGATCTCCCGGATAAAAAATACTTGTTGTATATATTACAAATGAAATTATATTTCATTTACAATGGCCGAAATCTATAATATTAATTAAAAATGCCTGAAACTCTAATCATATATCTATGTTACTGGCAGTCTTTACACTTCCCGTATAATTCCAGCAGATGACCGTCGATGGTAAAACCCGTTTTTTCAGCTAATCTCTTCTCAAGCTCGTCAAGATCACATTCCGTGAAATCGACCGCTTTACCGCAACTGGAACAAATAATGTGATGATGATGTTCAGTAGGCCTTCTCATCATATAATTACGGCATCCGTCAGGTGAATGAACCCGGCAGACAAGGTTTAACCTGGTTAATAATTCCAGCGTGCGGTAGATCGTCACCCGTCCGATGCTGGGATATTCCCTCTTCGTGATCTCATAGATAGCGTCCGGCGAGAGATGATCGTGGTGAGAGGCAATCACTTTCAGTAATGCTCTCCGCTGGGGTGTAAGCTTGTATCCGCTATCCCTGATGATTCCGGCTATCTTGTTTGCTGTCAGCTTCATGACAACTGGTATATTATCACAACTGAAATCTATTTTCAATTAGGCCCGCTATCTCCTTTATTTTTAACCTGACATTATTATGCGGCAATGGTAATAACACGCGGATTAATGGTTATTGCCGTTCATTCCTCCAGGTAAAAAATGCCGATTGAGTTGGGCCCGCAGTGCGACGCTATAACGCAGCTTGCATCAGAGATGATTATATTCCTTATTTTATTCATTTTTTCCAGTTGACCGGCCACCCGTATCGCATCATCCCTGCATTCTGAATGGGCTACGACCAATCTTTCCAGGTCCATCGACCCTATTTTGGCGATGGTATCCTTTATCAGGGTATTCAGCACTACCTGCCTGTTGCCCCTGATCTTGGCGGCCATGTGCATGGAACCATCAGTTACGGCTATGATAGGGTGAATTTCAAGAATACTGGACAAAAGCATCTGCAACCCCGAACATCTGCCGCCCTTGTGAAGATATTCAACGGTATCGATGATAAACTGGCTTCTCACTTTTTTTACCACCGATTGCACCTCATTTGCGGTCTCATCAAGAGACATTCCGCGCCGGATACAGGCCGCCGCAGCCAGCACATTAAGTCCGATACCACTTGACAGATTCAGTGAGTCAATCACTTTTATCCGTCCCGCTGGAAATTGCTCAGCTACAGTACAGGCATTACGGTACGAAGCCGAAATTTTTGACGATATTGAGATGTGCATTATATCCATCTGATTATCGATATGTTTATTGAACTCACGGGCAAAATCGCTTTCGGAAATAGCGCTTGTAGTAGGTAGTTTACCCGTTTCCTTTACCTTGCGGTAAAGCTCTGCCGGCTTTATATCTACGCCGTCCCTGAAACTCTGTGTGCCGAAATTTACGTAGAGCGGTATTATGGATATTTCATATTGTTCGATAATTTCCCGGGGTAAATCGCTTGTGCTGTCAGTCAATAGTTTAACAGGTCTCATCTTTGCCTCCAATATCATGGAAAACAACTAATTCGGGAATTATTCTCAAGCTCCGGAAAATAGAAAATCACCCGGACTCACGTAAAGAAGTATTAGTTCTCTCTTATGGTTACTGATTTATATCATTTATTCTCCACTGATTTTCTGACTACTACCAGGACCATGTTCGGACCTGCATGTGTGCCCAGGATCGGCCCCATCTGACCCATGATAACTTTTTCAGTCGGGTATAACGGTGCAATCCGTTCGGCCAGCGCACTGGCTTCTTTCGGGGTAGTATTATACATAATAGCGACGTCCTTGACCTCCCCCGGTTCCTGTAGCGCATTGGATAAAAATTGGTAGAGCTGCTCCAGTCCTTTGGTATAGCTGCGTACCTGGCTGACGGGTACGACAATGCCATCTTTCATAGACAGCATGGGTTTAATATTGAGCAGCGCTCCCAGCAAGTTCTTGGCCTGACCGATGCGTCCTCCCTTGGCAAGATATTTGAGCGTGTCAAACAACGCCAGCATGCGTATCTCAGGTATGGCTTCATTGGCGGCATTAACTACTGTTTTAATATCTGCATTGTCTTTGGCGGCTCTGGCGGCAGCCATACAAACCATCCCCAGTCCAATAGTCATGGAAGCGGAATCGATCACTTCAACCGGACATTTGTCGCTCATCCATTGGCCTGCCTGCCTGGCGGCGTTTGCCGTACCGCTGAATTTTTCAGATAGATGTACGGATACTATCCCGTCTGCATCCTTGGCCAGCTTTTCATACATTTGCTGGAAATCAGCCGGCGACGGCTGTATGGTATTGGGAAAGTCATCTCCTTTTACCAGCCTCCTGTAGAAATCATCATTCGAGATGTCGACTCCAGTTTTGAAGGTCTCATTGCCAAATCTTACATAAAGCGGAACAACTTCAATCCCGAGTTCCTCTTTTATTCCGGGCGGGAGATCGGCGGCGCTGTCGGTTACAATTTTTACGGTCATTCCTTTTCCCTCTCTTCACAATTCATTTACTAATCGTTTTAAAATAGTCCGGACGAAGCCTGGTTGAGCCTCATCCGAGCAAACTCTGGTTACCTTTCCAACTTGCGGAGGATGTAGGCGACCCAGGCGAAGTCACATGATACTCCATATCATTATAAGATTATTAGTAAACCCGATGTTCCTTAACAGGAATATACTATCACAGATTCCATCAGGACGGAACATTTTAGATGTTGTAAAACGCTAGATGTTATGGTATATTATTTGTTAGTGTATTCTAACATATGTCCTTAAGAGTAATCAGGGGGTAATATTGAGGAATTTTATGAACGGCATTTATAACCGGCCGACATCCAGCCTTGAAGATTATCTGGAAGCCATAACCGTGCTCAAGACAAAAAACGGCAGGGTTACTGTGACTGCGCTCAGCAGTTTCCTTCTGGTTAAAAAGCCAAGCATCGTGGCGGCCTTGAAAAAATAATCTGATGACGGGCTGGTAATCAATAAAAGATATGGCAATGTAAAGCTGATATATTTTTTGTAAATGAGTTAGGTAATACTAACTATTATAGCCATGAGGAGAGCGGAATGAAAATGATAAAGATGTATTTGAAACCACGATATCTGAATAATGGATGAGTTTACGTACGAGAAACAATCATCAGAGGAGGTAAATCTGTGAGCATTAAAAAACTTAATGAGCTAAAAAGAGGGGATTGCGGCAAGGTGGTTCGAATTGGAGGGGGCGGCAAAATCCGTCAGCGGTTGGTGGATATGGGGTTTGTTGCAGGTAGCTTTGTGGAAATGCAAAGAGTAGCTCCCCTTGGAGACCCGGTAGAGATCAGGATTAAAGGCTACAATCTGTCACTGCGAAAGGAAGAGGCCCAGGATATTACTGTGGAGGTGTCAGGATGATGGAATACGGTATTCCGCTGTCTCTGGCAGGCAACGGAACAAAGCTAACGGTAACGGCAATTGCCGCTGGTTGCGGGCTGCAAAGACGTCTGGCAGACATGGGTCTGACCCCGGGCGTCGATGTGATGGTGGTGGGCGGATGCCACCCGGGACCGCTGCTGATCGACATCCGCGGTTCAAGGCTGGGCCTTGGTTTCGGAGTGGCCCAAAAAATAATGGTTAAGGAGAGGGAGGACTATGAAAAAGCAGATTGTGGTCGCACTGGCCGGCAATCCCAACTCAGGTAAGACCACGGTCTTTAATAGTCTGACCGGGGCAAGGCAGCATGTCGGAAACTGGCCTGGCGTGACAGTAGAAAAGAAAGAAGGCACTTGCAGCTATAACGGACATGACATAACGATAGTCGATTTACCCGGCGTTTACAGCCTGACCGCTTATTCACCCGATGAGGTAGTAGCCAGGAATTTCATAGTCAACGAAAAACCGGATGTAGTCGTTGATATTGTCGATGCCTCCAACCTGGAAAGAAACCTTTACCTGTCCGTACAGATTATGGAGTTGGAGGTGCCCTTTATTCTCGCTCTCAACATGATGGATGAGGTAGAGGCAAAGAGATACAAGGTTGATGTCAACGCCATTTCCCAGGAAATGGGCGTGCCTGTCATACCGATGGTAGCCAACCGGAACAGGGGCACTGATGATTTGTTAGCAGAAATAGTCCGTGTAGCGGAGAAGAAAGTGTCAACCGGAAGTATCAGGATTGAGTACGGTAGGGAAGTGGAAAAGGAAATCTTACGCCTGGCCGAAGCCCTGTCGGTAAACGGTTTGTCCTACAGGTACTCGCCGCGCTGGCTGGCGATAAAACTTATCGAAGGGGACAGCGAGGTAATAAAAATGTTCGAGGAGGTGAGGCGTGGATAACCTGAAAATTTTAAAAGTCAGAGAGGAAAGCCTCTCCCAATTAAAAAGCATATACGGCGACGATACCGAAACGGTGATAGCCGATGCCCGCTACGGGTTTATCAGCGGACTGCTGAAGGATGCTTTGAAAAAACCCCCGGTGGAACGGGTGAGTCTATCCGACAAAATCGATAGGATCGTCATTAACCGCTGGCTGGGGATTCCGATCTTTCTGGCCCTGATGTACGGTGTATTTCAGTTTGTCTTCACGGTAGCCACGCCCTTTATGGACTGGATAGACGCCTTTTTCGGCTGGCTGGCCGGCTTTGCCGCCAATATCAGCCCGGACTGGCTGGCATCACTGGTGGCAGACGGTATTATTGGCGGCCTGGGTTCGGTGCTGATATTTCTGCCGAATATTTTCCTGCTGTTTATCGCTATTTCCATTCTGGAGGACTCCGGCTACATGGCCCGTGCCGCCTTTGTCATGGACAGATTGATGCACAAGATAGGGTTACACGGTCGCTCGTTTATTCCTATGATCCTGGGTTTCGGTTGTAACATACCGGGTATCATGGCCTGCCGGACCATTGAAAACCCCAAGGACAGACTGACAACCATACTCATAAATCCCTTCATGCTATGCGGAGCGCGGCTGCCCATCTTCGTACTGCTGGTCGGGGCGTTCTTCTCCGCCAACCAGGGACTGGTGATGTTTTCCATGTACATTTTGGGAGTGTTGGTAGCCATTGTCGCCGCCCTGATTTTCCGTAAGACCATCCTTAAAGGAGAAAGCGGTCATTTCGTGATGGAACTTCCGCCTTACCGCCTGCCTACCATCTCCGGGGTAATCATCCACATGTGGGAGAGGGGACGGATGTTCCTCGTAAAGGCCGGTACCATTATCTTCGGTGTGGTGGTCGTAGTATGGTTCCTGAGCAGTATGCCCTGGGGTGTGGAATACGCTTCAGTGGATAGCTGGATAGGTAAAATCGGCAGCTTTATCGCACCCGTCTTCGCTCCGGCGGGCTTCGGCCAGTGGCAGGCCGGTGTAAGCCTGATTTTTGGCTTCCTGGCTAAAGAGGTTGTCGTGGGCACATTGGGTGCTATCTTCTCAGTAGAAGAAGGCGTGCTGGGGAGCACTATTGCCGCTCAACTGGGCTGGACTCCCCTGATCGCTTTATCGTTTATGGTTTTTTGTCTGCTCTATGTACCCTGCGTTGCAGCGCTGGGAGCTGTCAGAAGCGAAACCAAGTCCTGGAAATGGACGGGGTTCACCGCCCTGTACACTACGGTTGTTGCCTGGGTATTATCAGTTCTCGTCTTCCAGATAGGGCGGCTTTTTACCTGATGTATTTAAGGTGGATACAGTCCCCTTTAAGAAAAGTTTGATGAAAACATTCATTGATTTAAGCTTTATGCAATTTTTGAATAAGACGGGACTGATAGCCGGAATCGGACGGAGGACTATCCCCGGCCCTGCTTTACGCTGAAATCACGTGAAAAATCATGCAGTACCGCAGGGCCTTAGTCCTCTGGGCGGCTATGTGACTCATTTCCTTTTAAATCCCTGGAGCGATAATCCTGTTCCAGAAGCACAGGGATTTATTTTTATCAAAGTATTTTTAGCTAAACAAAACGGGGAGCGCCGGGAATCGCATCATTCAGCGGTGATGGCACTCTCTTTATCTCGGGAGCATCCGGGATAACGGGCAGAAACAAATGTGATGGGTATCTGGCATTATTATATATACAAATTTCGCTGTTTTGCGGAATAACAGGTGTTTCAACATAGCCGGAAGTAACATCCCAGGTTGAAAACAGAATATCATCACAGGCTATTTTCAGCCATAAACGGCATCCTTTTTTAAAAGTCTTGAAAATAGGCATAAGTTCAATCTGGAACTCATATATCGTATTAGGTTTCAAATCCTGAGTATCCTGGAATGAATGCCACGGTGAACCAGGCCTGGATAGCTTTTCATCGACCTCTCTATATTTCGCTTTAAGACTGCCAAAACTCCAAATCTGGACTTCTTTGGGAACCAGCGAATCCGAGGCTTCAGGTTTTATTTCAGGCTGCCCGGTCACGGGATTAAGAGGAACGTCCTCCGGGACCATTTCTCCCAGCTTGGCAAAAAATGACCAGTCCGTGGTAATTTCTTCAGCCGTTGCAGCGTATAAGGTTAAACTGGCCGGTCCCCAGATACGGAGGTCTTCTTTTAAAGGCGGTGATATAAAAATGACATAGTTCGGATTATCAGCCGGGACTGAGTCTGTCCTTCCGTATGAACTTAACATGGCTGTATTTAGGCTGATATTATGATAGGTGGTAATTTCCTCATCTTCCGCTGGCGCTATACGATCTATGCTGGTCTTGTTATCTCCGGAACAGTGGTGCAAGTAATATTTTTCCCAGCAGGTCCTGGCCAGGGGATATTCATTCTCAAACCTCCACCGGCCGGTACCGTTATCATAGATTGCCACTTCCGGTTCTTCCATTATTCCCGTTTCAACGCCTTTCAGCCAGTAATCCAGCCATCTTAATATATATTCATTAAACACTGTAGTCTCAAAGATCCATGGCTGGTAATTTTCATTCGTCCAGGGTGTGATGACAAGCTTTTTAGGCGACCTGATATCGTTATAGGACCTTAAATGACTGATGGTATGCAGCCGGTTGGGAGTATTCATTATATTTAACACGGGAATCTTGATTTGATTTATCGTTCTCCAGCTTCCACCGTGCTCCCACCAAAACGGCCCGTCCTTGGTATTGGCAAGAATTTCACCGATAATATTAAAGGGAGGTTTTTTACCGGGAACCGGCCCCGGCCAGATTGCAGCTTGCGTGAATCCCGACCCCAGGCCCAGCACAAAAGGTTTACGCAGAACGCCTCCCGGATAACACAGTCCTCGGTAATTATCGGTGGTGGCGGTTACAACCAGTGTTTTCAAGTGGGGTGGTTCCAGAGGGGCGGTGATCCACTGCGAAACGCCATAACCGGAAGCTCCCATCATGGCCACATTCCCGTTACACCATTCCTGAACGCCCAGCCACTCAATTAAGTCATATGCATCCCGTGCGGCAATTGAGCCCTGGAAACTGAATTCTCCCTGATTAAAACCGATACCTCTTTATGATGCCTGAACACATACGTATCCGTGATTACAGTAGAAAACAGGCTTGGCGCTCTTAAAAGACCTTTCTTTCTGAAAAGGCGAATAGGCTAAAATAACCGGCCAGGGTCCTGTTCCCTTTAAGGGAGTGTAAATATCAATAGCCAGCTTTACTCCGTCCCTCGTTTCCACGATGACATTTTTCTTCAACGAAACGTTTTGCGGTACCGGTTTGGGATATTTGACTTCATAGCTCATGTAACACCTCCTTGAAAATAGCAGGTAAAGATGATTTAAATATTACCACTTTTATCCTTGTCAGGTGTACACCGATATCCGGCGAGTGTTTTCTGCAACTGACAATATACAGCTTTAGATAGTGAGGTGTACAACTCCACGATTATTGGTTTCCTCGCCGGCTCTTCCCAACAAGAGCTTGTATTGACTATAATATCAGTAACAATTTTTACAGGGAGGTTAAGATGACGTTAGAGGAAATAGAAAAGAGACTCGAAGCAATTGAAGACATCGAGGCTATTAAGAAACTACAAAGAAAATACGTTTATGCGCTGGCCAGCCAGCAGTGGGATGACATGCTGGAATGCTTTGACGAAAACGGCAGCGCCGATATCTGGAATCACGGCCTGAAAAAGGGCCAAAAGGAAATCGCGGAACTGTTCAGCAGTTTCAGCGGGAAAATATTACCCACCCACGGACATCTGGTAGCCCAGCCGGTTATCGATGTTGACGGTCATAAAGCGCAAGGTTACTGGTTGCTATATCTGTTCCTTCCCGATGCCGATTCCACCTGGGTACAGGGCAGGTATGACTGCGAATACGTAAAAGTGAAAGGTGAATGGAAATTCAAACACTTGAAATACACACGCCCCTGGCCGGACCCTGAGACAATAACCAGGAAATCTGAATAAAAGGGGTGTTGTCATGACAGTTGAAGAAATGGAAAAGCGATTACGTCTGCTTGAGGATATCGAGGAGATAAAGAAGCTGCATGAAACTTACGTGTATACTCTTTCCAGCCGGCAGTGGGATGCATGGCTGGACTGTTTTGCAGAGGATGCGGTGGCTGATATCCAGATGCATAGTTTGCGCCGGGGTAAAAAAGAGATAGAGAAGCTGATATGGGAAGACTTTGATAAACTGCCCAAAACACCCGGGCATCTGGTCGAGGAGCCCATGATTAAGGTTGATGGCGACAGGGCTAAAGCCCACTGGATTTTGTATCTGTTCCGTTACACAAAACCCTTCTGGATACAGGGCCGGCATGAATGCGAATACGTAAAAGTTAACGGCAGGTGGAAGTTCAGCCTGGTGAGGTTCAAGCGACCCTGGCCGCCTTTACCGCAGAAGGAATGATGCACTGAAACCAAAGCTGAAAACTGTATATTCTAAAGCCATCGGCTAGACACGCACTATGGCAAGGCACATACCGGTTTTTCATAATATTACAGGAGGGATAGTTTCAAGCCGTTCCAACAAGTTTATGGCTAATGTAATCTCAATCAGGTGCATCTATAATTTCAATTAATAGGCGATACCAGCTAAACTGCTGAAACATGGCGGAACTAGCGTCATCAATATAGTTGTTAATTTCAACGGTTTCACGCCGGCGAATTCATGTGTTAAAATACGTTTATGTTTTTTAACTGTGTTAAAGAATAATAAAGAGTGATAACATGAAGGAAAGCACGATAGCTACAGGATTTTCAAAAAACGGACTACCGTATTTGCGCATTGGAGGCGGTGCGGGGAATCTGGTAATCTTCGAAGGATTGAGTTTTGATCATGATCCGCCTGTCGGCATGCAAAAGCGCATGATTGCAAGCGGCTACCGTGACTTTAGCAGTCAATTTACGGTATATTACCTGGGACGCAAGCCGCATCTTCCGCAGGGTTACTCTATCAAGGACATGGCTGACGATTATGCGGCGATGGTTGAAGCTGAAATGGAGCCGCCGGTGGATATCATGGGGCTGTCAACCGGAGGAGCTATCGCCCAGCAGTTCGCGGTGGATCATCCGGGACTGGTGCGCAAGTTAGTGCTGGCTTCGGCCGGATATAAATTAAGTGTGACTGGAGCGGCTGCCCAGCGTAAAATGATTGACTGCGTCCGGCAGGGAAAATGGCGGGCTGGAGCCGCCGCGTTGGGCGGCGTGATGGCATCCGGCATGGCAAGGCCGCTATCAATTGCATTGTTATGGCTGATGGGCGGGATGATGTTCAAATCAGCCAACGGCCCATCCGATGGTCTGGTTGAGCTGGAGGCGGAAGATAAATTCAACTTCAAAGAGCGCCTGCCGGAGCTGAAGATGCCGGTGCTGGTAATCGGTGGGGAGAACGACCGGTTTTATCCCGTTGCCGAAACAGGCGACATGATTCCTTCCGCCAGGGTGATTATTTACCCTCATGCCGGGCACATGGTCGCTATGAAAAAGCAGTTCAACAGGGAAATCCTGGCCTTTCTTATCGATTGCAGTGTATAGACCCTGAGCCACATCCCGGTTGAACAGGGCTGTTTTTTAATTATTAGTTACATACACAAAGGGCGTCTTGGTGTATGTCCTTTCTCGCTCTCTGCATAGCCTAAACGGAAAGTATGCTGTGGAAAAACATTTTTCTCCGGCAGCAGTGACGTCAGTTCAGCTTTTATTTCCGGCACTTCCAGTATCTGGCTCATTGGATGTACCGCCAATCCCATCTGAGCAGCGGTCAGCATTATTCTCTCGGAGATTTGACCGGCTATTACCTGTGATTTTCTGTCATTGGTGGAGGAGACCAGGGCGACCAGTGCCGGCGAGCTCAATAACATCTCTGAGTCTTTCTTGCTCTGTCCCTTGCTGATATTAAGATGAGTTAACGCCACTTGCGTTACTTTTGCCATCAGCCACGGAGCCCCGAAAGCGCCCCGGCCTATCCAAGATGCCAGTTCCTGTTTATATAACGGATCGGTCAACTGGATGGCATCAGCTCGCGTGATGAGGGCGTCAATCCTGCGCCTGAGTTCGCTTTCATTGCCGGCTTCATTCGTCGGGAACATCCGGAAGCCTTCTTCCCGGCAGCATGCGTGCAGGCGGGCCATCTCAGTTTCGGGGATTGGTTTTGTATCATAAAGATTGTGATTCGTCTTTCGACGCGGGATCATATCGAAAAGAGCGCTGTCTCTCTTTTGTTCCCCTTTCCCGCCGGGGTTCAATTGAACAATTGCCACAGCGCCGTTGTTGCCTTTCGGAAAATATTCCATCGTGTACCCGTATCCGAAGTGTTCGGCAGCGATGAGGAGATTTTCCAGCGCGCATCCAACACTGATATACATCTCCCGCCGGTCGGTATCGGCGACATTCAGCCATTGATCATTATCAGTGAATATCAGGACTGTATTATCCTGGATCGAGAATTTCCAGGGCTGGCTGTTATGGCTGGAAGGAGCGAGTATCGCATATCCGAGCAGGAACCTTATCTTCTCTGCCGTGCCTTCCCCGGAGGGGAAATCCGATTCATTTATCTCCCAGGGCGTAATTTTCGCTGCATATTTTTCCGACATTTTCTTCCTCCTTGTTTGTTTTCTAATGTCAACAGTATAAACTGTAAAAATCGTCTTTCCTTCGGACATTGGTAGAGACCTGGCGCTGGTAATATCGGCGGAGTTTTACCTGGCTATTTAACCGGGTCAGGGAAATCGGGACGGGTGAGATGGGCTCCAATATCATAAACAAGGGAGATTTTTATGGAATAGGCATTATGGGTAATACAGTGAGGGGATTCGTCAATGCCGGAGTGGACGGTTTAAATATAAGGGTGAGGCGATCAGTGAAACCGCCGGAGCCATTACGGACTATACCCTTGATGCCGGCTGGAATGTCAGTGATAGGAATCATGTTGCCGTCACCTACAATCAATCCGGCTTTAACCTGAATATCAATGGCAACCTGGTCGGCGGCACTGTTTACAGCCAGGCCATCAACACTCTATTTGTCCAATTTTGTTCGGTTCCAGTTCTAAAAAATTTGCTAATTGACTTCGCCATTGTTCTATTATTTGAAAAGAATGAGTTGTTTATCAAATGGTCGACCACTCTCAAGTGGTTGATTTGTAGTTAAAATAAATGACTACTTTCCCGCGGTGTTTCCCCGATCCTTTCTGAAGAATCGGGGGTTATCGAATTACTGATAATGACTCTTACAGGCAATAACGATGATTGTCTCTTTTTCTACTTTATAGATCAATCTATCGGCGTCGTTGATACGGCGCGACCAGTATCCCGTTAACTCGAATTTTAACGGCTCCGGCTTACCCAAACCATCGAAAGGAGAGCGGTCAATATCCTTGAGCAGGCGATGGATTTTCTTTAACGTCTTCGTATCGTTTTCAAGCCAGAAGGTATAATCTTCCCACCCGGTATTAGTGAAAAGTTTTTTCACTCGATCTCAACTTCTCTTAATTTGCCAGATTCTACCTGTTTCTTTCCCAGCAGGAGCCATTCGCGATTCGCCTTGTTTCCCAGAACATGAATATTTTCCATAATATTGTCATATTCCTCTTTAGACAGCATGACAACATCACGGCCTCCCGGCCTGGTAATGATAAGGGGTTCGTGATTATCTACGACTTTATCCATGAAGTCTTTGAGATTCTTTCTGATATCCGATGGATTAGCAGCCAACATCCCTTTGCCTCCCCCAACACGTGATTATCTTGTACTTAATATGGTACGTTATCACGTACATTTTGTCAATGGACTAATATCTTTTGCGGGAGGTCCTAAATACTCTATTTTTTGTATCATTCATAGAATCAAATATCGAGCGGCTATGTGATTTTGATCTCCGAAATACAAACAAGTGGTTAACTTGTGTGCTGGCTGATATATAAAGAAAAAGGAGTTATGTGTATTGAACAGGATAGTGTATAGCCAGCACTACCCTCATCAGAATCAACCATTTCCAGCCCCTCCTTCCATTTTTTACAAATAAAAAAGCCCATGAAACGGCTCACGCCGTTGGCTCCTGGGCTTATCTAGATATTAAACCAGTTGTCTTTATTCTGTCAAGCAGGTTGCGAGCATGGCTGCTAATATTTTTCACACTCAAAATGAATAGCAGCTATATGTAGAATTTTAAATAGCAACCATTATAGCTATCGTCAGCCGGGTCTTCACCTTAACCTTCTCCGTCATTCCTTTCTTTAGCCTGGTTACTACGCCGTCCGCCATAAGGCTTAGCAAAGCCGAGAAATCCTTCATGTCCATCTTCTCAAGCTTGTCAATAATGAGGTAACGAGGCTGCTGCTCAATGATAAAATCTACTATTCCAGCCTTGCTCGAAGTCCCGCCGAGGGCATACCGGATTCTGGGCAGTCGCTCCAATTCCATCAGGAAGATGGATTTCGCCGTTGCAGGCGGTCCCGTAAGAAGTGTGTGAACCGGCTGAGGGGCTTGAAGACTTAGTGTAAATAGTTACTTTAGTCTCTCATGTCCGACTACCACATCAAACATGTCTTCCGGTATCACTACCGGTTCGTCGTCTATTTCCTCAACAGGGTTTTCTGCAATATTAAAGTTTTCCAGAAAGTCCTGAACCAGGAATGCAATCTCGAGTGGCATCTTGATATCACCCTTATACCGTACAAGTACCTCGACTAACTCCAGGTCAGTGAGAATTGTTCTGAAGCTCGTAGCGCCTGACTCTTTGGCAGTCGCCTCGATGTGCAGATAGTTTTTCCACTGCTTATCTTTCCCAATACAGACGGTATAACAATCTTGCAGGACCGCCGCCAAATTATCGCCATACTTAGCCGCCAGTTTTACGAGTCTATCTTTAATAGCTGGCCACTCGGTTCCAAGTGTTAGTGTACCTTCCTGCATAGTATAGAAGTTTCCCAGGAAGGTGTAACCCTTGGCCGGGTTTCTGGAGAAGAAAGAAACCAACTCATCGTCAGTTACCTTTTCGGAAATCCTGGCGATGGCGGTGCTTAAATCAAGACGATCATATTGCTGGTCGTAACCACTGTCATTGAACTGGGTGCAATAGGGCTCTCCCATCTCCTTGCCTAGCTTCAAGAGTAAGTCAGAGTATTTGAGCTCGTTTAGAAGTATCTTTAACTCATTAAATTGTTCATTCGGCACTTCCATACGGTGCCTCCAAATGCAGGCAGGGGTTGTTTCATCATTTACGGCAGTTTTAGCAATCGGTGAAAACGGCTATTTCACTGAAATAATCTTTATCCCCACCTTAGTTCAAACTACTGGTAGTTCCCGGCTCTGACAGCTTCAGAAATTGTGTCGGCGTCACAATATTCAGACCTGCGTTTTTCTTGATAGCCTGGTTTTCCAGGAAGTGATTATCCCCGGTGACGAAATAGTCCGGCTTTGCGGCTATCGCAGCAGCCAGGATAGCGGCATTAGCCGAATGAAGTTCTTTCGTCCAGTGTTGTATTGCTTCGGATGAAGGATCTGCCCCGACTTCCGGCGGCGCGTTCACCAGCAACCTTTTTAACGCAGGCAGGGCCTCCGGCAGTTTCTCTTTTATGGTACGGATTACTTCTTCCAGCACCTGCTGTGAAACAACCAAACTGATGCGACCTTCAACAAAATACTTCAATATGGCTCCGGGCGCTCCCTGCGAGGAATACAGCCCCGAGAAGATGACGTTGGTATCCAGAAAGACACGCAATTCAGGCTTTGGCACCGTAGCGCTCCTGTGCTACCTCCCGTCTTACCCGCCGCCCTGTCTCTTGTAATTCCCGTTCTGTGACACCCGACCGCTCGAAAGCCTGCTGTATTTCTTTCAGCGCTTCCAGTGCAACCGCTTTCCTGGGCCTGGCAATGAGTGTGCAGTCCTCAACGGTAACTTCCAGGATGTCCCCCGGCTGGATACCCAGTTGCTCGCAGACCTCCCTGGGAAGAGTGACCTGACGCTTCGGACGAAGCACCATGTCAGCCGACTTTTTCTCTTTCATATCCCACCTCTCGTTAGATGTTAGACGTCTTACGTAAGACATTTTAATGATCTTCCATAGAGATCGGATTGTCAATGCTACTGCCATTCTCTTTCCTCTTTTATCATCTCGTAAGCGGACACAACCATTTGCATCAGGAATGAGGTACCCTCCACTCCTGCGGTGTCAGGATGCAGCTTATACAGCAGCTCACGATAGTGTTTCTTTACTTCTTCGTCGCTGGCTGATTGGTCCAGCCCTAACGCCTGATAGGGATCAAAAGCTGCTTGGTGATTTGCCCTTCCTTGAAGTTGAGACAAATATAACCCCAAAGTCTTCATGATCTCCACGAGTTGTTCATTCATCCAGCCCTGCATTTCTTCCTGGATAACACTGAAGATTCTCTGATACATCCGGCTTGTTCTATCCATTGACTTGATTGATCGATTCGATTTTTTTATATTTGGAGAAGGAAGACAGCGTATAGAGCCCAAACCTTATATGACCGTTGAAAATTTGTCAGCTTGATATGGCTTAAGAGCGCGTTACTTTATTTATCTTATCGCTAAACATCTGGGAACTATCCATGGTATGTTAAAGTGCCAACTACCAGAGATATAGGAGGATTCAATGGCAGAAGAAAAGAATGGTTTTGCGTATTGCGGGCTTGACTGTGATCATTGTTTTTAACATGAAGGTAAAATTGCAGATTTAGCCAGAGACCTCAGAAAAGAACTAAGGAAAGCTCGTTTTGACAAAATAGCCGTAGGTATGTCAAAGATTTCTTTCTTTAAATCTTTCGAAAATATCCCCCAATGTTATGAAGTATTAAGGACTATGGTCAAGTTGCGTTGTAAATCGATTTGTAGAGATGGCGGAGGAAATCCTTTTTGCAGTATCAGGAAATGCTGCATTATAAAAATATCGAAATGTGCTGGTTATGCGACGAATTGACACCTGTAAGACACTGGATTTCTTAAGACCTATTCATGCAAATAAGCATATCGATAATTTAAGAGCTCTGCGTAAAAAGAATTAAACAAATAATTCAACGTGAGATGAGTATAGGAAAGCAAAACAGCCGGACAAATTCCTGGAAACGAAATGTTACAACATTTTGCTATGTGAACTTTTCGTAGTTATTGCAGGTAATTGTTAGTGCTTCCTAAGCAATGGTGGGCGGTACTGTACAATCCAGAATTTGAACTTTCGAGTTCAGCTCCAGATTATGAATATCAACTCGTTTCTACTTAAGCTATCCACTTACGTTTGATATTATATAGACTCAACAGGAATAAAACTATACAGAAAGCCGTGATCACGAGGAAATCCAGGGTATAGGACATGATATGTTCGCTGTTGATTGCTCCGTGAAGTATATCCACACCATACGTTATCGGTAGAATGTAGGAAAGCCAGCGGACAAATATAGGTAGAGACACGATGGGGAAGAACAACCCGCAAAGAAAAATCATCGGAAAACGGAAAAAGTTGGAGAATGTCTGAGCTTCAAAGACTTCGCTTACCGAAACCGCAATAAAAAGACCGAGGAAGGTCGAGACAATGCCGATGAAGATAATAGCAGGGATAATCAGTGGCCAAGCAACGCCCGAAAGGTCTGTCAGGAACGCCGCGATAATAACCGGGACAAAAGCATTCACGATACCGAAAAGAATTGCCCCGGAGGTTTTAGCTAACATGAGAAGTTCCAGCGAGATTGGCGATAGCAACAATCTCTCAAACGAGCGACTTCGTCTTTCAAAGGTAATTGTTACCGACAACATGGATGTTGTGCCGAACAAAATAGAAATGGTCATTACGCCTGGCAGGAGTGCAAAAATGCTATCCAATCCGCTGCCTGACCGGATAAAGAACATACCAGTCCAAGCCAGCGGAAAGATAATGCCCCAGGAGATGTTAGGCGGCTTCAGGTAGTAAGACCGCATATCTTTGACCAGGATGCTCCAGAAGGCAATCCATTGTTTCATTGATTGCCGCCCCCTCCCATCTTATCCTTCTCTTTCTTCATCATGCCGGCTTCAATACCCGTGACATGGACAAAGATATCCTCCAGTGAAGGCACCTGGCGTTTCGCTTCAGTTACTCGAATGCCTTTTTCTTCCAGGAAACGTATTAGCGGGCCGACTGTAATCTCTTCCGTTGATTCGATCCTGATTTCACCTGTATTTGCAGATTGAACCTGATACCGGGGAAAAGCCGAAGCCAAGTCCTCAATTAACTTGCCTTCAGTACTGGAAACAGAAAGAAGCAGGATATTCTTACCTTTTACAGGCTGTAAAAGGTCGGCCGTTCGGTCAGTCCGTACTACTTTCCCTTTAACGATGAAAGCTATCCGTTCGCAAAGACGCTCGGCTTCTTCGATGTAATGGGTGGTTAGGAACACGGTGGTTCCCTTACGATGAAGATCAGCGATAATCTGCCTGACCTGCCGGGCGCTGGCAACGTCTATACCAGTGGTCGGCTCATCAAGGAACAGGATGGGTGGTTGATGGATGATGCCGGCCGCGAACGTTAGCTTGCGCTTCATGCCCTTGGAATAACCGGCAAATTTCCGGTCCGCTGCATCTGTTAAACCGAAGGTTTCAAGAAGTACTCGGGCGCATCTTTGCCGTTCGTTTTTCCGTATACCGTAAAGCGCGGCACAAAAGCATAGATTATCGAAGCCAGTCAATTCGGGATACAGATTGCTTTCATCAGGGACGATGCCGACCAGATGCTGGGCAGCTTTGGGATTACGGGTACAGTCTATCCCGCTGATATTTATAGTCCCGGTATCCAGTCTGGCCAGACCGGTAAGCATGTTGATGGTAGTGGTTTTACCGGCGCCGTTGGGTCCCAGAAAGCCGAATAACTCACCCTGCCGTACACTAAAGCTGATATCATTGACAGCAACAACATCACCAAAACGCTTGGTAAGATGGGAAACCTCAAAAGCAGTTGTGTCTGGACTCATTAATCTGTTACCTCCCGGATATTTTCGGAAGGCTTCCCATCAATTGGAAGGGCTTCTGATATTTGCTGCTGGGCCTTTTTCATTGCTTCATGGTTAATAAAATAGTGAATACGATAGCCACGCCTCTTGCCTTTAACCAGGCCTGCGGATTTCAATACTTTGAGATGCTGGGAAACGGCTGACTGCGTTACGCCTAGATGGTGGGCAAGAGCGTTCACACAGAGAGCATTTGGTTCCTGCTGTTGAGCAAGGAGTTTTAGCAGCTTAAGCCGTGTGCAATCTCCCAATATGCTGAATATGGCAGCCTGCTCTTCTGTTCCGAAAGTGACTTGTTCCTTATTCTTCACCATTATCTTTATAAGTATACACTAATAGACTTATAATAACAAGATAGACTTATTATCCTTGATCCGCCATCTAATAGCCTCAAATAGGCATGAGGTTTCTACACCGATTTGGTGAAAATACTCAGGCGTGATCAGCCTCGTCAGATTGTTGACGCTCGCACTCTATGACCGTATCCAGTTTGGGGTTAGTGACCGTGTAGGCAGTTCAAAAAGATGACTTGATCGGATGGTA
>JAFGOB010000141.1 GCA_016926695.1 Dehalococcoidales bacterium
CGCTCCCTTTGTTAGATTTGCCCTGTCTAGTTACCGCTAGGCAGGGCATCCTTATTGCCAGCCACAAGGCAAGGCTCTGGACACGGCTTATTCAATTGTTAAGGTGCGTTTTTTGTTTTCCAGTTTCATTGTCCAACAAAAATACACAAAGTGTCCTAAAAAGAACTCATTTATCGGTCCCCCCTCCCGGGAAGTTGAAGTGCTATAAAAAGTAAGAGAGATACCAAATTCTGGCACGTCGTGCCAATTGAGGGCCTTATACACTTAAAATCACGTAGATTTACGGCTAGTCTCTTTCACAGTTCAGACAATAATATGGAAATATCATAATTTTGTAATTTCTTCGCTAGCGATTTTATGATTATTTGATATACCGACAGCTATCATAGTGAAGAAAGTCTAAGGAGGATAGTATGTGCTGGAATTGCGGTTGCATGATGCCGGATGATGACCATGGAAATCCGGACAACATCACTACTGAGACCCTACGGAAAGCAGCAAAGGCTGGCGGGCCGGTAACTATCCAAAAATTGATGGATAACATGAACAAAATCTACCACTCCAAGATTAAGGGTACTCCTGTGGATGAAGAGTCGATACAGCTTACGTCTAGACAATTGCTTTGAGTGGAGTGTATTGTGAATACACGTAGGACACGCTGGGAAAGTGTCTCATGAAGGTATAGCGGACATCCAACTTCAAGTATCAACAAAGGATAGTAAAAGCAAGGCATTGAAGGCTTAAACCTCCACTATTAAAGATATAAATATTGGGATGGATTAGAAAGATGGTAATAGAACCATTCGATGAAGTTGAAGACCCGGGCACAGAGTTAGAGCCTACCATTGATTCCGAAATATCACCTATGATGGAGCCTCCCGCGGTACTGACATGTCGGCACCCAGCAACTCCCCCGCGGGAATACTGGAATGCGCAGATAGTTGCCACGGCAATACATCGCAGGTTTGAGGCATTGAAGGAGACGGGAGATGTACGGGGGATGCGCCGGCAGTTCTACGTGCTAGCCCATTACTATGGGCGTACCTTGGGTGTATTGAGACAAGCCCTGAGTTATGGACGTGAACCTCTCATTTCATCCGCCCTGCAGAATATTATGAGCCTGCACCAGCCACTGCATCACATGCACGATATCGCTTCAACGGCCGTCCCTTTCGTCCTGACGCTGGATAATGAAACCCGAAAACATCTTATAAAAGACCTGGTAGTAAAAGTGCTTGAGGAAGCCATGCAGCCTCTCGAGCTCAAGGAAATTGCGGGGAGCGCAAACCGACTGCATTTTATGGCGGAGGTTCCAAAAAACATTATATTCGAGTACACCAACGAGCTTAAAAGCGAGGGATACATCGAAAAAGAAGATAGTCTCTACAACAGGTCAAGAAAGCCCTATTCATCAATTAATCTAGACCGTGCTGCCTTAAAGGCCTTCCTCGACGAAAAGCTGTATCATGAATTTGAGCAGAAGGGGTTTCCGAGTGTATCAAGTATCGTCAACCGGAAAGGGGCTTTCCTGAGCTTCTTCCAGCGCTTTGTAAACTGCCGTCAGAGTATTGCAGAGCTTTTCATATCTACCGCTTCGGTGGTTCTCGGACAACCCTCCCACGCGCCTGAAAGCCATCCCTGGCCGCATGCGGACCTGATAGGCTCTCTATATCCTAGACCTTACCAGTACAAGGCCTATTCCATTTTTCGTGATTACGGCTACCAGGCGAAGGTAATGGAAGCCCCCAGCGGCAGCGGCAAAACCATGATAGGCATGATGTGCATTCAGGACTGGCTGCGGAACATGTCTCAGGGAGAGTCTATCCTGGTACTTGTGCCTACCATCAACTACAGGCAGCAATGGGTGGGTGAGCTTTCATATAACGGAGTTGGACTGCAACTAGCTCCCGAGGCTATATTTGCGGGTACCCCCGCTGAGCTCAAGAGACTAGTGCAGCGCACTCAGTCCAATCCACCACTTTTGATTATGACCTATTCCGCTCTGTCTAAACTGGAGGCATCGTCAGTGGAATCTCTCCTCACCAGAATGAAAGTGCGCTATATTATTCTGGATGAAGTACACAAAGTTGTCGATGACCTAAACAGTCCCTCCGCAGCGATGACAAAAAACCTCTCTACTATGCTTTCGCAAGGTAAGATACATGGTTTTATCGGCTTTTCCGGGACCGCTGCCGCCTACCGAGAAAAATTCGCCGAGATAGGGCTGGAACTGGTATACATAATCCCGTCCGCGGAATTGATTGCGCACGGGTTTGTGGCGCCTTTTGCGGAATTCGGAATCCCTTTTACTTATTCGGAACGTGAGATGAAGGTAAGATCGCTACTCCAGGAATACAAGAAGGTAATGAATCAATACCTCGAACAGTTGGACTTGAACAAACTTACCTCTTTGTTTTCGGACATAGAAACAAGCCGGAGATTTGAAATTGCAAGAGACTTCCTGCAGATGTACGAAGGTGACCCGGGGCAGGAAGAAAAGATTAAGGAGCGGTTCGAGGCCTGGTCACAAGTTGAATCTCTGAACCTGAACAAGGTCCCATTGCTGCTCATCGCCCAGATGGCGTTGAATTATTCAGATAACCAACTCCTCAGTACCGCAGGCAAGAATTTAGCAGCGCCAAGCGAACCGTCTTCTTTGAAATCTCGGGAGCTAATCGCGGGGGCAGACAGGATACGCCAGTATCTTAAGGATTACATGGACTATCCGGATATACGCAATAAACTGGATTACCCCGGTTTCGGCAGCGATGTGGACTTTGCTGCTTTATTTGCGAAAAAATCCCAAACGGAAAACCGGGCGATGTTAAAGGAGTTTGCCCGGGAAAAGCTGGCAGCCACGGTTTTCGGGCTGTACCTGAGCCTGAAAGATTTTTACTATCGGGCAGGTCAGGGACATATCGATTGCATCAAGTCTATCATAGATGCCGAGCAACAAACACGCAGGGTCAGCGGTGTCATCATTTTTGATAAAGCCCGGCACTTGCCCCTGGAGGACGGTCAGGTTACAGCACAATATTCCGGTGTCGGGGGGCTGTTCCTCCACATGCTCAACGAAGCTGGCTTTACCCCCATGGCCGCCACTTCCAGCGAGATTTACCTTCCCTGGAATGAAATCAATCCCCTGCCCGTCCAGATAGCCAGGTTCATAAAAGAGCAAGTAATGTATCGAGAGATAGGAAATTCTATCTTCAGGATGGTAACGCAGAACCTCCGGCTACCAAAAGCGAGACTCGATAACTTCAACTCGGTATGGAATGAAATACTCCAGAAGTATATTCATTACCTCTCGAGCGTCAGCGGGGCTCGGCATTCGGAATTCGGCAGGATGGTTATCTCCAGCTTTCGCCGGTCGATATTCAAGGAAATCCCGAAGAGTCTGAGAGGAACACTCAGGTCCAGGTTAAACGCCCGGAACCAGCATCTCCACAATCTGATCGATACCTTTTTTGATTATGGGCTTCTCGCGGAACGTTTCTTAAGAGCGAAGGAGGTTACCCTGCAAACTCCCGCTCATGTTCAGCGCCGATTCTTTGTCGTAAAGATGCCCTCCGACGAACGGAACCAGCTCATGTACGAGCTGCTGTCCCGCATAGTTAACAGTCCCGGTATTCCCGTAAATGTGGTTATTGTTTCCACCTGGGCCAGGACAGGCTGGAACGTGTTTTCCCCAAATGTATTGATTGACGCTACGGCTACCCGGGATACGACCGCATGGCAGCAGCTCCGGGGACGGGCATTGCGTGCGGCGCCTGACTGGGACGAGCGCTGTTCCGAGTTGTTGATGCACATCCTGGGCTCTTATCTGGGGGAAATGGCGGCCGTGGAAACGGTGATGTCCCCTGATGAAGCGATGGTAGCGGGACTCTGGCAAAAATTCCACGTTGACCTGGAACGGGGTGAGAGGAAGATATTGAGGGATCTGGTGGTGGCAGGCAACGGAAATCGCAGTATCAGGAAGCTGGTTGGTAAGAATATCGAACGGATGGACAGGGAGGAGAGAGAAAAACTGGCTACGGCTCTTCTGCTTTCTCGAAACAAAATCACCCATATTTACGAGTTGGTTAAGGCTTACGGCAGTCCCGCGCAGGTTAGCTACAACCGCTCGGCCCGCAGGTGGCACCGGACAGAGGCCGTTGCCAGGAAACATTCTCAGGAGTATTCCATAAACCCGTTCTCGGGTGAATACGTTAACGGTGAGGCCCACGCGCCTCTAATATACTCGGGTAATCCCAGGATGGATAGCCCCCAGAAACTCGGGCAATATCTGGCTGATAGACTCACATCAATTGACCCGAATATAGTGGAAGGATGGATTAAGGCTATGACATCAGATAACGAATAATTCGTTCGTTTTCCGTATCGCATTACTCTCCTTGTAATGAAAAATATTTAAAGGATGTTTTATAAGATGGCAAGCAGATTTACACCAACGAGCAGGCTAAAACGTTACGACGTGGTTAACGCCAACGGGGAGGACTTGGGTCAGGTACAGACATTTATCGTCGACATGGTAACGGGTAGAATTACGCTGGTCGTGGTAGCTTTCGGTGGTATCCTGGGCCTCACGGACAAGTGGGTAGCAATACCGTTTGAACGCCTGGTCTGGAGACCAAAAGACAATAAATTCCTCTTGAATGTACCGCGGCAGGCCCTCGAAGAAGCTCCGGGTATCAACAAAGATACCTGGCCAAAACGGGTCACGGCGAAATGGCTCGCGAGCGTGTACGCCAAATACGGTTGCTCTCCTTACTGGAAGAGTAGAATGGGTGAGACCTTCAACAGCGGAGAAAAAGTAAAAAAATCAGGTGTATACGAATATGTAGCCCACATAGGTGCCAAGTCCTGCCAGGTGGACTGCCAGCCTACTGATGCCGAACGTGAGTTACCCCTATCAACAGGCGAGACATTCCCTCCGCTAAGATCCTGCGGAAAGGCAGCGGTCTGGCGATTGATAAGAGCGGCTTAGCAGGTCTAATATATTCTGCATAACAATCGGTTACAGTCCCTCGGTAAGGCCGGGCTCTTGATCATTAAGTTTGAAATAACCGACTTGAAGAAAATGAGCCTTTAAACCTAGAAAAATGAGTAAATGCAATGAGACCATATTTACTAGTTGGAATCCTAGTGCTGACTTTTCTAATTGTTGGCGGCTGTACCCAGCCACAGACATCCAGCCAGACTACGTATGTAGATGTTACTCCAGCTGAAGCCAAGAAATTAATTGATGAAAACCTAGATTTAATCATTATCGATGTTTCACCTAATTACGCACAGGGGCACTTACCTGGAGCTGTAAACTACTACGTCGGTGACGGCTCGCTTGATGAGGCTATTCCGACACTGGACAGGAACGCGACCTACCTAGTCTACTGTCATTTTGAGAGTGCCTCGAGACAGGGAGCGCAGAAGTTGGTGGATGCCGGATTTATGAATGTTTACCGGCTGGAAGGTGAATATGGAGCATGGGTTGACGCCGGATATTCGATAGAGAAATAACTAAGCATGAGAGGTACTATGCCCAACCATTTGGCTGGGGAGACCAGTCCATATTTGTTTCAGCATGCCGATAATCCTGTGGACTGGTATCCCTGGGGCGAAGAAGCACTGAATAAAGCCACAACTGAGAACAAGCCCATCCTGCTGAGCATCGGTTACTCGGCTTGTCACTGGTGCCATGTTATGGCGCACGAAAACTTCGAAAACCCCAACATAGCTGACCTTATGAATGATGGCTTTATCAATATCAAGGTTGACCGGGAGGAGCGCCCTGACTTGGACAGCATATATATGCAGGCTGTGCAGGCTATTACCGGTAGCGGGGGCTGGCCTTTAACGGTATTTTTAACGCCTGATAGAGAACCATTTTTCGGTGGCACCTATTTCCCTCCTGAAGACAGGCAAGGTTTGCCCGGGTTTCCCCGGGTTCTTCACACCGTTGCCGAGGCTTACCGGAATCGCCACTCCGATATTCGGGAGGCTGCCCGCCAGATAATGGGTGTCTTGACTTCACACCGCGTTAACACTGAGGGTGGAGCGCCGCTGGCAGCGGATATTATGAAGCAAGCGCGCACGATTCTTGAAAGGGATTTTGATTGGGAGAACGGCGGCTTCGGCTGGGCACCGAAGTTCCCTCAGCCAATGGCTCTGGAGTTCCTCCTGAGATATTCCCGACAAAGTGGAGATAAAACTGCTTTAGAAATGGTAGAAACCACCCTGGAAAAGATAGCTCAGGGAGGTATTTACGACCAATTGGGAGGTGGTTTTCACCGCTACGCTACAGACAGCAAGTGGCTTATCCCCCACTTTGAGAAGATGCTCTATGATAATGCACTGCTCAGCCGGGTATACCTCCATGCCTACCTGCTCACCGGTAAGCAACTGTATCGTCTGGTAGTGGAACAAACCCTGGATTACATACTCAGGGACATGACAGCTCCCGAGGGAGGTTTTTACAGTACTCAGGACGCCGACAGCGAGGGGAGCGAAGGTAAATACTATCTCTGGACACCGGCTGACATCATTGAGGTTGTGGGAGACGGCGTTGGTCAATCGTTTATGGACTACTATGGTGTTACCGAAGAAGGCAATTTCGATGGCAGCAACATTCTCAATCTATTAGACCAGTCAAAACCAGAGGTTCCGGACGATTTCGAGCAGGTGAAAAAGACTCTACTGGCGCGGAGGGAACAGAGGGTAAAGCCGGGATGCGATGAAAAAGTCCTGGCTTCCTGGAACGGGTTGATGCTATCCAGCCTGGCAGAAGCAGCCTCCGTACTTGGACGTAAGGATTATCTGAATGCTGCGGCAGCTAATGGTTCGTTCTTACGAGGCCGTATGATGGTAAATGGAGGCCTGCGACATATATTCAAGGATGGTGAGGCTAAAATTGAAGGCTACCTTGATGACTATGCAGGGATTATCGAGGGTTTCCTGATGCTTCATGTGGCCACCTTAAGGGGCGAATGGCTTCGACAGGCTATTTCGCTGACCAACACCATGATAGAAAAATTCTGGGATGAAAGTGCGGGTACATTTTTTGATGCAACCGCAGGAACGCCGGACCTGATAGTCCGCCCAAGAACCACAATAGACGGGGCAACTCCTTCTGCATCTTCTGTGGCCACGCTGATATTACTTAAATTAGGCAGGCTTACAGATGACACCAGATTCGAACAGCTAGCCGTGAAATCCCTTCAATCCGTACGGGATCTGCTCGCTGACAATCCCCTCGGTTTTGGAAACTGGCTGTGCGCTCTGGACTTTCATCTGTCAGAATCGTGGCAGGCTGCCTTTATCGGGCCGGCTAGTAACAGGAGAATGTCGGAGTTTCTGCACACCATATGCAAAACCTGGTTACCTAACATCGTGGTGGCAGCATTGGATCTGAACGACTCATCTCGATTCGCTGAACTCAAACTGTTCCAAGGCAAGGAAATGATCGATAACCATCCGACGGCTTATATATGCCGACACCAGTCATGTCAAGCGCCAGTGACTGATCCAGTGTCATTGAAAAAACAACTGGAGGGGAAATAATGCCGTAGGATATTATAGTATTCAAAGACGCCATAAACTCAGTTCACGGTCTGTATTACTTCTAACAGAGGAAAAATCATGAGTCTCTTCACAACAACTCAAAATGTGAAGCTGTATGTGATCTTAGAGTAAAGTTTAGCAAAGAATCAAGTAAAATTTAAGCCATTAGACTGAACAAGATAATTTAACTCAGCTAGTCGACGCAAATCACTACCGGTGGCGTGATACCGGAGTCTTTTGCCATGACATTTCCGCCGGATACCTGATAGCGGATATCAACGAGGCTATTGACATCGCACATTTCTACTGAATCCAGATTGATGGCACTGCTACCGTTTTCGTCTATAATTTCAAAATACAGAGCAACGATTGCCCCATCGCCGGATATCCCACCGGTATTGATGATACCGATAACCACGCTGCCCGGCTGGTCAAAATTATAATCCAACATTGCATCTTTAACCAGTTCCCCTGGAGTCACTTCTTTTATTTCAATTACTTCCGGATCATAGGAGACCGTCAGGTATATACTTCCCACGTTTTTGGCATTCTGAAGATTGATAGGAATGGCATTATCCTTACCATTTTTAGCGCAGGTGCAACCGACTATCCATGTAATCATTAAAACAAAGACGCAGAAAGCAAGAACTATTCCTAGATTCTTTTTCACCACTCCTTCTCCAGACACATAACACCTAATTTTTTTACTTTACCTCTTGACGATTTAATAAATCCAGAGTTAATGAAAAGTCTTCCATCCAACCGTCAATTTCTCCTGTAATTGTGTTACCTTCAAGGTAAGCTTTAAAGGGTACCGTTTTTTCATTCGCCCCTGTGACGTCAGACTGCTCTTGTACAATCACAACCTTGCTTTCTGTTTCTACAAAGTCTCCTTTTCTTCCTTCAGAATCGCTTCTATCAACGAACTCCGAGAAGAAATTAAATTTGACATCCCAGGTATAACCTGTGCTGCCATCCTCATAGAACAGATTACCGGTACCAAACACCTTGCCGCTATCCATATTTAGTTCCAGATAATTCGTGTTCCAGAAGAAAGTCCTTTTTCCGGTTGTTATGAAGCTTCCTGTAGCTGTGAAGCTCTGGATAGCTACAGGTCTGGTATTCCAAGCCTCTGCCGGCAACGGCCTGCGTGCCATATTTGCCAGCCACACGGCGAATTCATTTACGTCATCCCATATTGATTTTGAAGAACCTCCCGCCTTGGTCAGACGGGCTAACCCCGTGGCGTAGCCCATAACGATATTCCGGTACTCCTCGTCGGTGTATTCGGTCGGGTCGTTTTTCTGCATAATCATACTAATTTCATGATGCAAAGCAGCCTGCATAAGCTTATCTGGGTTTTGCTCGGTTGCCTCCCGGATGATTACGTAGAGCTGCTGGAACAAAGGGTCTTCGTTAGCCCTTTCCAGGTCTGGCCGCATATCGTATGGCTTCCCGGATAAAGCCGAGGTTGTTTCCCAAGCCATGTTAAGCGCCGTCGCTCCGATTTTATCGCCCACATTCTTGAGCATCAGCCCCTTGCCGCTCAAATAGACTCCCGCTACCTGATATGTTGTACTTTGCTGCTCGATGCCCTTGAGCAGGATCTGGCGGCCTTTATCAATGAGACGCGGGCCGATAACGTGTTTGCCTACCGCCCCGACCGCTTTCCCGATGCCGGCCTGTACAGCCTGTTTGCCAACGATCTTGAGGGACTTCTCTACCATGGCACTGAACTTCGCCTCACGAACCTGCTTTGCAAGACTGGGCGCTTTGGATGAAAGGGATATTGCCTGCTGACGGGCCAGCATGTAATCGTACTCGTTCATAGTCTCTTTTTTAGCTTCGATCTGATTTAGCCAGAGTTCCGGGGTCTTCTCTACAGCGATCGCAATGCTGGCCTGCATGTCCAGGGCTTGATGCATCTGCATAGATTCGTCGATAACACCAGCGCCCGATACACACGTGACGGCTATCATCAGCGCCAGAAGCGCCCCCTCCACTATGACCATTATTCGCCTCCTTGTGGGACGAGGGTTATGCCTTCAAGGTAAATGAGTCGCCCCTGGTAGAAAAACGCGAGCAGTTGCGGAGCGGCATACATCTCAGAGCCTTCTACGGTGTCTCCGGATATCGCGGTGTAATCGTCGATCCGCTCCAGGGTATCGCCGGGAGCAAGCGCCTTTTTCACATCCTGAATTGAAGACCCGATGGTAAATGCGTCGGGGGTGTAAGGTACCGCGATGGAGTCTCCAGGCAAAGCTTCAACCGGCGCCCAGGCTTGATATACTCCGTCCAGGAACAAGTATGAAGTCTGGCCATCGTAATAAACCCACGTCTCACTGCAAAGCATTCTGCCTTCCGCGTTAACGACCCCAACCAGAGAGAAGGAATGAGGCCAGCCAAACATTTCAACTATCTGCAGCTGCTCTGATGAAAGAGTTCTTAATGTGACCTCCGGCGCCAGATGCCCTGAATCCTGTATCTGGGAAACAGCTTCTTTCAGGATCTGGCTGGCATCGATGGATGTGACTTTGCCGTCATTATTCACGTCCATGACCGCTTCTTCAGCCCTCTTACCCACGGCCATTTGCAGGGCGGCCAGGGCATCCAGCGGAGTCAGCTTCCCGTCGCCGTTAAAGTCGCCCTTCAATTGCCCGGTGCCTTGGACGGTGAAAACGCCATCTTGTGTCGTCAAATTCACAGGAGTCAAGTATCCCACCAAATTAGCTGTAGCACTCCTTATCTCCAGCGAACTGGAGTCGCCCGCCTGCCCCATGATGTTAAAGACCACATAGGCCACCGAACCATCACCCTCGAAGCCTGCTTTATCGGCCAGGCTGATCTTGATGGTGTCGGCAGATATTAAATTAAAATCAAACAGGGAGTTCGTGCTTAGACTACCTTTTATCGCTTTTTCTGCTCTTAAAACGGCAGGGTCGTAGTTTAATGTCAGGTCCATATTACCGATTTTTCCCGCTGTACCTTTTAGCATTAGCGGAATCTGGATGGTGCCTCCAGTCGGTTTACTGCGGGACTCGAAGATCAATCCTGACGCCATCGGCGAAGGAATTGGTGCAGGCACCGGGGTGTATGCAGGAGTCGGTGTTGTCGGTTTTGTGGTGATGACTGGTGTCGTCGAAGTAAAAGCCGGTGCTGAGGAAGGGGGTGTTGGAGAAGCGGATGATGTTGGCGAAGGCTCCACTATAGACGTTGGAACAGGTGTATGGCTGGGCGTGGGGGTTATTTCCGGAACCACACCAGGACTAACTCTTATAGAATCGACTTCATCGGCACTAAGCGCGCGGTCATAAATCCTCACATCGTCAATGTCACCGGCGAAATATTCACCAAAAGATGGATTGCGGCCGATATTAATATAATCCCATCCTGAACCCAGCGTGCCGGTTTCTTCATGCGTGGCTTCATTTACGTAGAGTCTAACTTTGGCAGCAGTCTGATCATATACGGTGGCAATGAATACCCATTCCCCAAGAACAACCTTCTCGTACCCAAGCACAGAGCCTGAGCCACTGAAACATGACCAACCGGTACCACCGCCGCGATAATCGATGCCGATCGACCGGTCGTAGCTACCGTTATCATGGGAAATAACCTGTCTGGACGGAGAATCGTTTTTAGCACGTACCCAGGCAGTCATTGTCATCTGCGGCATCACACCGGGGTTTATGTTGACGGGAGCAGAGACGTAGTCGTCTTTTCCATCAAAACTCAATGCCTGCCCACTGAACCCTTCGATAAAAGCAGCGCCTTTGTTGGTGCCGTGATAGCTGTTTCCGGAATAGTCTTTTTCATCTCCGTTAAAAGGATAGTATGCGACCAAACCTGAGGTAGAAGATGCTGCTGAAATTTTCACTGGGTAATAAGATAATAAGTGTAACCCTGCAAATAGAAGAAAAATAACCAAAGCGACTTTAATCACGGAGTAGGTCAAAACCATCTCCTATAGAAGTATTAGTTGCGTCCAGTATACCATTACTACTAGGCGCTAACAATGGAAGGTTTATTGATAAAGGTTTATTGATAATAGTATTAGGTTTGGTTAGAGTATTTATTTGGTAACAAAATAGCAAATTCGGCTATTTGAAGAACAATAATAATCAAGTAGATAGATCGAATCTACTTTCGAAGGTCTTGGTACTACCTATTGATACCTCAGCTCCAGTTTTCTTTTGGTGAACTTTAGTGTTCTGCAGTTGCTAAAAAGTGTTCAATAAGTTGTCACTTGCCTCAATATTTATCACCTTCTGAGATACCAAATACTCACATCGTGATATTTATATCAGGTGAGAAGAGGGTTTCTTTATGGCTAAATCCATGAATACATCCCCATTTTCATTCAACCACTACATTGAGCGCCGCTTTACTCGTCAAGTATAATAACAGATACCCAGACCTAAGACTTCCATAAGAGCTAACCATCAAAGGAAGGGGCTTACTATGTTGGAACTGTACTTCTTCATCCTCGGAATCGTAAATAGTGTCTTTTTGATTTCCATCTTTCTAATTCGGGAGAATAGGTTGGACATCCTGAAGCGAATCGGATGGATTTATTTCCTCTTAGCGATACCCGCCATCTTGGCATTATTTTAACCGTACAAGAACAGAAAACTGAGCGATATATCATCTTTCTGGGTATCTTCCTAGCGTTCCTATTTATAGAATGACCTCGGATGTCAATAGTGGACACCAAACCTTTTCATGATGCAAGCAGTTCCGCATAGTATCTCTGTTCATAGACTGCAGGA
>JAFGOB010000142.1 GCA_016926695.1 Dehalococcoidales bacterium
ATGTAAAGTGGCAAGGGAAACAGGATTCAGGTCAAGCGAAGCTTGACCTGTAAAGTGCCACGGGCTCTGCCCGTGGGTATCTACTGAAGGTGTTGTTATCGTTCAAAACGGAGAATATAAATTTGTCAATCAGACTTTACTGGATACACTTGGATATACCAGTAACGAAATAGTAGGGCAAAACCTGCCTTTCGGGATCGCAGAGGAAGATGCCGTGATGGTCACCGAACGGTACAGAGAACGAATGTCCGGTTACAGGGTTCCGGATGTTTATGAACTTAAGATAAAACGCAAGGACGGTCAGGTAATAGAAAACGAGGTATCCATAGGGGATATTTTATATAATGGCAAGTCCGCTCAAATGATTACGATTCGTGATATTACTGAGCGAAAAATGACACAGCGCAAGATAGAAGCTATGTACCAGGAGGAGTACCGGCTACGCAATACCTTGCAGGATGAGATGGACAAACGCAGCAGGTACACACGGGCACTGGTACATGAGCTGCGCACTCCTTTGACGGCTATCCTGGCTTCCACTGAGTTGCTGGAGCCTGAAATAAGTGAAAAAATCCCGCTGGCCCTGGTGAAAAATATACAGCGGGCTTCTTTAAACCTTGAGCAGCGCATTAATGAGTTGATTGAGCTCGCACGCGGCGAGATCGGTATGCTCAAGATCAACGCTATGCCCCTGGATATGTCAGAACTTATCAGGGAGGTAGTCTCGGAAATGACTCCTGTAGCTTCGTCAAAAGGCCTTGTAATGATTTCAACTATACCAGCCTTACCGCTGGTAATGGGAGACAGGAGCAGGTTAAGACAGGTCATCACCAATTTATTGGGCAATGCTGTAAAGTTCACAGCCAGGGGAACGATTGAAGTTATCGCTTCTCATTACAGCCTGGAATTCGTACTGGTGCAGGTGAAGGATACCGGCAGAGGCATTAGACCGGAGGAGATGGAAAACCTGTTTGACCCTTACCGCCGTAAATTGCCCGAAGGGCAGGAGTTGAGCGGACTGGGTTTAGGCCTGGCGCTCAGTAAAATGTTCGTAGACCTGCACAAAGGTCAAATATGGGTTGAAAGCAGTGCTGCCGGGTCCACATTCAGCTTTACGGTGCCGGTCTTTAACGAATAAAGCCAATAGTCAGGGCAGGCTGGTTGTAAATTGTTTTTTGTCACGTTTACAGAGTATTTGAATAAGGTGATTACCGGTTATCAGCCCTCCGGGTAGTCCGCCTCCGGGGCTTACCCACTGGCCGACCATATAGAAGTTGTCCAGCCCCGGCAGCTTCCTCTTCATCTGGAGATTTATGTTTTGAGGCGTCATCAACCATCCCTCGAAACTGCCTTGCCAGTTGTTGGTATAATGTTTGAAGGTGACCGGTGTGGCTACATCCCACATTTCCAGATCGCCGGCCAGGCCGGGAAAGCGGTTGTTCAGAGCGGAAACCACCGCCACCGCGATGCGCTCCTTTTCAGCATTATAGGACTCTTTATCCTGGTATAACTTTTCCCAGTAGCTGAATTCTGATATGAAACTGACAGTCAACAGGGTTTTCCCCTCCGGCGCAAGTGCAGGATCAAAATTGTGAATACGTACAGTCAGGAATTCCTCCTCTTTGTTTCCGATCTTTATCGGTTTTTTCAGTGGAAATACCAGGCCGGAAATGATTTGAGGAATATCCTTGAAAGAGGCGTTTACCCCCAGACCTATATAAACCAAACCCGGGAAGACAGGCATGTCTTTATAATATCCGCGTACCGTATTATCGATATATTTCCCCTCAAGCATTTCGAAAATCGTGGAATGACCGTCGGCTGCTGAGACGATGTAATCCGCCCGGTGTTCAGTTCCATCCGTCAGCTTTACACCCACAGCCCTGTTGTTTTCAACCAGTATTTTCTCTACCCCGGACCTGTAATTGATCTTTCCGCCAAGCTCAATGTAACGCTTTTCCATGGCAAGCGAAATACCCATTGAACCGCCCATGATATAGCCTGCGTTCTTGTTGGACAACCATGCCAGAGTCATGAGCATGAATGCGCAGGAGAAATCCGGGAGCCAGATTGACTGCCAGGCCTGGCGTAAAAGAGGGTTTTTAAAACGCGAAGCCAGGTCCTTCATGGTTATTTTTCCCCATTTGCGCATTTCTCCCATGAACGGGCTCATCGATCGCATTATCTTTATGCTGTCTATAGGTGAATAGAGCTCGCTCGGTTTTCCCACAGGGGTTGAGAAACGGGAAAAATGCCGTATGGACCTGGCGATCTCATGGATGATGTCAGTGTCCTGAGGGGCTATCTCAAGCATATGTTTCTCAAGCTGATCGACGTCTGTGTAAAAAGTAAATACCTTGCCCTCCGCATCTTCAAAGCGGATAAACTGAGTCATATTAAGGATGTGCTTGTCCTTAATAATCCCGACCTCCTGCCAGAGACGGTAGTACTCGGACTCAGGAGATGTACCGACCAGCCAGTGCAGGCAACCATCGATTACATAGCCCTTGCGTTCCCAGGCTGTACACAGACCGCCCGGTTTGATATCCATTTCAAAGATCCGGGTCTTATAGCCGTTCATCTGGCCGTAAATGCCGGACGTCAGCCCTGCGACGCCTGCCCCGATGATAATAACTGACTTCTCCATAGGATTCTCCTTTTACCTTTCAAAAAATAATATACTTTAATAAGAGTTGAAAGGCAAATGATGAAAATCACCATCCGCGCGCCGCGAAGAAGATCATCACGCCTCCGATTACCAGCGCTATTATTCCTCCAACAATGAGACCCGTTCCCACGGCATCGATGAAGCCCGCTACCCTCACTCCGAAAGCGACCTGGACTTCAACGGGAGTTGATCCGTCGGCATTCATGATGACGACATTGTAGTCCCCGCTGGCGACATCCCAGGTTAAAGTTCGGGTTCCTGTTCCGGATTCAGAGGCTACCCAGATATCAAGATCGCCGGGAACCGGCGTTTCACCGGAGCCGTTGTGATGCCATAGGTTAATTTCACCGCTGACGAAGTCAAAATCGGTAATTTCATCATAAGCTCGGCCTTTGAGGAGTTTTTTCATATCGGACTCCCTGGCTATTCCGATGAAAACCGGTTTATCCTGATCGTCGTTACGGGCTTCTATTTTGATTTTAAAAGGACTCTCGCTGTACCCTTTCCAGCCCGTATCCATGCGGATTTCAGCCTTCTCAGAAACAATCATTGATGAACCGGCTTCTATCGAGTTAAATCCGGTGGTAAAATATCCATCGCTGTCCTTGAATGCCGAGTCTACCGCCTTGATAATTCCCCCGCCCATCAGCAGGCCAAAAGCAACCAGTACAAAAAGGATGCCGAAGACCAGCAAAACGATTCTTCCTGCGCTCATAAATAACCTCCTACCGTGTCATTGTGAAAATAATATCATTTGATACCTGTAAGCCTATCATCATAAACAGGGCAATACCCCCTTCGTTGAGAGGTATTTGAGGTGTAAAAAAGTTGAGTTTTTACCTGGCCGGAAGAACAGGACATAGGAAAACTGTTTGTACTGTATGCAACCATGCAGTATCCATATCAGACCTGCTTTTCAATGCAGTATTCGCGCAGGCTGTTGAGAGAGGCGAAAAATTCTCTCATCATGACGCTGACGGTATACATACCCCTGGTCGTGACAAGCGCCTTGTGATCGTTTTCAGAAATCGCGCCCGCCAGTTTTAAAGCCAGCAGTTCAGGCGCAAGCTCATGCCGGATATCTGTCCCGAAATGCCTGCGGAACCGGTCTTTATCTACCGCCATGCCGAATAGCTTGGTGAGCAGGTAATAACGCGTATACTCTTTGCGGGAGAGCCGGCGCAGTCGTACGACTGGCAGCCGGTCGGTGCTTAACAGGCCCGAGTAATTGCTTAATGAAAAGGTATTGATATAGAAATAACCGTTCACCAGGCTGACGGAGCCGGACCCGATGCCGATATAATCGGCGTGGTCCACTATGTATTCGTCTATCATTCTGTTATTGCGGCTGAAACACCATACGGTGGAAGCACGGTATCCTTTCTGATAAACATCCCGCAGTATGATGTCATAATATTGCTTCTCAAGTGAATTATTGACCGTGGAAAACTTGCGCTCCATGGCGTTTTTTTTGTGTGGAGACGGCATCAGGGGGTAAAAAGTCACCTGGTCGATATCCATCTGTTTGAAGATCGCAACATCAGATTCAAATTGGGATGGAGTCTGAAAGGGGAAGTTAAAGATTAGATCGATATTAATAGTATCAAACTGCCCGCGGGCCATCAGGACTTTTTCTCTGGCTTCCTCGGCTGAGCAAAGCGTGCGTCCCATGGCTTCCAGTATCTTGTTGTCAAAGCTTTGCACCCCCAGAGAAAGGCGGTTGACGCCCGCGCTTTTCAGCAGGGCCGTTGTTTCCGCGTTAAGCTCGTTAGGGGTGGTCTCCAGTGAAATCGCCCTGACGCGGCATTTCGACTTCAGGTAATCAATAAAAGAAACAAGCTCATCCATGAGGATGGTCGGTGTGCCGCCGCCGAAGTAAAAATCTTCAAAAATAAATCCCCTTTGCAGGTAGATGTCCAGCTCTCTCCTGAGGTAAAGGAAGTATTCACGGGCCTTGTTCTCCTGGAACAGGTACCGGTTGAAGCAGCAAAAGGGGCATAGCTTGCGACAGAAGGGAATATGGATATAAAGGGGCAGCCTTTCGCCGGACTTTAGCATGGAGGGATGGATCCCCGATTCATCGGCCTCATCATCCAGAATCAGGAACTTCCTGCCCTCCCGGCGGGTTATGCAGCCGGCTATTTCAGCTATCACTTTGCCCCTTTCATTTAACCACCAAGGGGTCCCCTCGGTGGCTGATTAAACTTGTTCATTGCAGCCGTCAGTCCCTTTGTTAAAAGGCAGACTACCGCATCACATACCCGGTTGACTGTATCAACGATGACCGGCCGGTCGATTTCGCTGAAATCACCCAGCACGTATTCCACTACCGTCTGTTCCTTTTCTTCACCCTCCAAGGGCGGACGGCTGATCCCAACACGTATGCGGATAAAGTCCTGTGTTCCCAGACAGGCGATAATGGACTTGATCCCGTTATGTCCACCGGAGCTGTTTCCGCTGCGGATACGTATTTTCCCCAGGGGAAGGTCAAGATCGTCATGTATTACAATCAGGTCATCCGGTGTCAACGAGTATTTACGCAGGAGTGAGTAAACAGGTCTTCCGCTGAGATTCATATAAGTCTGCGGTTTGGCCAGTACGACATCGATGCCTTCCGCGGTACCTGTACCTGTACGGGCGCCGCCCTGTTTTTTATCCAGGGCGATATTATGTTTCCTGGCGAAACTATTAATACAGAGAAAACCGATATTATGGCGGTTGGAGGAATATTCCTTTCCGGGATTTCCCAGTCCTGCGATCAATATCATATCAGTCTTTTCAGTCCCAGCATCTCCAGGAGCTGGACTTCATCAATTATCCGGATGCCCATCGTCCTGGCCCTGGCCAGTTTCGAGCCCGGGTCTTCTCCCACTACCAGGAAACTGGTCTTGCGGGTCACGTCGCTCTTGGCGCTGCCTCCCAGCGCTTTGATCTTTTCTTCGGCTGCCTCCCGGCTGAAGGAGCCCAGTTTACCCGTAATAACGAATTCCTTACCGGAAAGCGGCAGATCGCCTGCATCGGCGTTCTTTTCCTGACGCAGGCTAACACCGGCGGCTTTCAGTTTTTCGATTATCTTCCGGTTGCGCTCCAGCCTGAAAAACTCGATAATACTATCGGCGATTTTCGGCCCGATGGTGGGAACAGACATCAATTCGTCCCGGCCTGCTGCTTCCAGTTGTTCGATGCTGTCGAAATGCCTGGTCAGCCTTTCGGCCATTTCCTCTCCTACGTGCCGGATGCCAAGGGCAAAAAGCACTCTGTGCAGCGGACGGGTCTTGCTGTCATCGATGTTTTTAATTAATTTAGAGGCGCTTTTTTCACCCATGCGTTCGAGAGAGGCCAGTTTATCAGGGTAGACGATTTTACGGTCATAAAGATCGGAATAGTCCCTGACCCCTGTTTCGATCAGCAGCTTGCTCATGGACTCCCCGATTCCCCGGATGTCCATGGCTGTTCGGCAAGCGAAATGCTGGAGATGCTCCTGAAGCTGGGCCGGACAGGCTGCGTTGGTGCAGTAATACATTACCTCTTCGTCTGACCTGGGAAAGACCTGTGAGAGGCAGGAGGGGCAAAGCGAAAGCTTTTTCTCAGGGTCATTGATTTTTAGTGCTTCCAGCAGGGAAAACTCTTTTTCCTGCCCCGTGCGTTTGGCCGCCACAGGTGCTACCACCTCCGGGATTACATCCCCCGCCCGGCGCACGATTACTGTATCCCCCTCACGGATGTCTTTGCGGTGAATGTCGTCTTCATTGTGAAGAGCAGCATTGGTGATGGTAACTCCGCCGATGGATACCGGTTCAAGCTCCGCCACCGGGTTCAGCGTACCGGTCCGGCCGACGCTGATCTTGATCGTTTTCAGTACGGTAGTACCCTCGATGGGCGGAAATTTATAAGCGATAGCCCAGCGGGGTTCCCTGCCCACGCTGCCAAGACGTTCCTGAAGAGTAATTTGATTTATTTTCGCCACTATGCCGTCAGCCTCGTAAGGCAGGTCCTGGCGGTGTTCGTTCCATTCCCGGAAATACAGTTCGACCTCCCGGAGGCTGTTTACGCGGCGGTTATTGGGATTTGTCCTGAAACCCCATTCCCTGAAATGCTCCAGTATTTCCTGGTGTGTGGGAGGCACCCTGAAATTGTCGGCATAGCCCAGGGTATAGACATACATGTCCAGGGGACGTCCGGCGGTAATTTTGGAATCAAGCTGGCGGACCGAACCTGCTGCGGCATTCCGCGGGTTGGCGAACAGAGGCAGGCCTTCCGACGCCCTCTCTTCATTGACCCTCTCAAAGCCTGACTTGGGAAGATATATTTCTCCGCGTACTTCCAGCCTTGCAGGAGGGGAGTCCCGCAGGACCAGGGGAATGCTGCGTATGGTACGAACATTCTGGGTTATGTTTTCACCTCTAAGACCGTCTCCCCGTGTGGCGCCGGTTTCCAGCTTGCCGTCTACATATGTCAGGGAGACCGCCAGTCCGTCAATCTTGTGTTCACACATGAAATCGAAGTCATCGCCGTCCAGCAGCCTGACGATTCTTTTATACCATGTTTCCAGTTCCTCATCATTACCCACATCAGCCAGTGACAGCAGGGGTATCCTGTGTTCTACAATACCCAGGGCCTGGACAGGGGATGCCCCTACCCTTTGAGTGGGCGAATCAGGTGTGATGTACTGTGGATACCTGGCTTCAAGGTCACGCAGAGTATGCATGAGCTGATCGTATTCCCCATCGCTTATTTCAGGGGCATCATTAACATAATAAAGGTGATTATGGTAATTGATAGTTTCTTTAAGCTTTTCGATCCGCTCTTTTATCTCATCAGGAGGCATATGTATACTCAACCCCGGATTTTTGCGGACTGATACCGTCCGTTACACATAGATAATTATAGATTAAACGGCAGAAAAAATCCCCCGCCGGCAAAATAGTACGACCCGTACTGCCTTTTTGAAATAACCTGTACAGTATGATACGTTTATTTTGAACATGGATAAACAACCTGTAATAGTAATAGGGGCGGGGGCCGGGGGCATGATGGCGGCAGGAAGGGCGGCGGAGAAGGGGGCTCCTGTTATACTGCTTGAGAAAACTGCCCGCCCCGGGCAGAAAATACTGGTCTCGGGAAAGACCCGCTGCAACCTCACAAATTCACGAGAGATATATGACTTTATAATAGCCTTCGGCCCTAACGGGCGATTTCTTTACAGCGCTTTCAACCGTTTTTTCAGTGAAGACCTGCTGGCCTGGTTAAAAAAATACGGACTTGAGACTAAAACGGAGAGGGGCGGGCGTATATTTCCGGCCTCCGACAAAGCCGCGGACGTTGTGGATGTATTCAGGAGGTATTTACAGGAAAACGGCGTCAGGCTGAAGAGCGGGGTCAGGGTTATTGCCATAAAGGTTGAGAACGGCCGGGTAGCAGGTGTAGCCACGGAAAAAGGCGATTTACCCGCCGGGGCTGTGATACTGGCCACAGGAGGGGCCTCATGGCCGGCGACAGGCTCCACCGGCGACGGATACGAAATAGCCGCTGCCCTGGGACACAAGGTGATTAAACTGCGTCCAGCCCTGGTGCCGCTGGTGGTAAAAGAAACGGACCTGGCCAGGAGCATGCAGGGTATAAGCCTGAAGAATGTACGTCTGACCGCCTACCGCTGCACTGTCGATGATATCGGCGCTACCGGCTCCTGGAAATCGATTATCGATACGCGCCTAGGTGAGATGATGATCACCCATTTCGGTATAGGAGGTCCTGTTACACTTCAAATGAGCCTGGATATCGTTGATGAGCTGGAAAAAGGCCCGGTAAGCGTGGCGGTAGACCTGAAACCGGCACTCGATAGAGAGATGCTGGCTTTGAGGTTGCAGCGTGACTTCGATACCCTGGGAAGGCGTTCGCTGAAGGGTATCGTCAGGGGTTTGGTGCCGCTGAAGATGGTGGATGCGGTGATAACACTGAGCGGTATTCATGGGGACAAGCCCGGACACCAGATCAATTCAGCCGAAAAGGAAAGACTGGGCATGGTACTTAAGTCTTTGCGTTTCTCCATCAAGGGGCCTCTTCCACTGAGCTCCGCCATGGTTACCGCGGGCGGGGTTGATTTAAAGGAGATAGATCCCCGAACTATGGCCTCGCGTCTGGTGCGGGGGCTGTATTTCTGCGGAGAAGTTATGGATATCAATGCCGATACAGGCGGATATAATCTACAGGCTGCTTTTTCAACAGGCTGGCTGGCAGGGGAAAGCGCGGCAGAATACCGGCGGGAAAACAGGAACTAAAGGACAGAGATGCCGAATTCCCTGAGGCTCTCAGCCATAGCCTTGAGGGGCAGACCCATGACATTATAGTAATCGCCGACGATTTTATCGACGATAAGAGCGCCGAGGCCCTGTATGGCATATGCTCCGGCCTTGTCCAGGGGTTCGCCGGTTTTCACATAGTTCAGTATTTCCATCGGGCTCAACTGCTTGATGAATACCCGGGTCTCTACCACGCGTGTAACCGATTTATGACCGGCGGTATCGATTATGGTGAAACCGGTGATGACACGGTGAGACCTGCCGCTGAGGGACATCAGCATCAAGCGTGCTTCGTCTGCCGTGCCGGGTTTGCCGATGATCTTTCCTCTTAATACTCCGAAGGTATCCGCGGCAATGACTATGGCATCGGGGTATTTACGGGCGGCTGAACCGGCTTTGCCTATGGAAAGATATTTTGCCAGTCCTTCCGGCTTCAGGTCGGGATGCATATCTTCCTGGAAATCGGCGGGGTCGACCGTGATCTTCAGGCCGATTTTTTCCAGTAGCTCCTTACGCCTGGGTGAGGCCGATGCCAGGACTATTTTTCTGTTTTGTTCCAAACTGTCACCTTACCTGTCGTCTAGTATCTCCAGGAAGTCCTGCATCTTGTTTTTTACCTCATCGGGAGAGGTAATGGTCTCATCCATCAGGTCCAGGTCGAGGGTAAGCATGGGAATATCTGCGCTTTGCAGCAGGTCCCTGTAGGTTTTAATCAGTCCTGAACCCTGCCTGCATCCGACATGGGCGTAAAATACGGCTCCATCCACTTTGAAATCCCTGGCCGACTGAAGAGTATTCTCCAAGATACGCCCGTCCAGAGGACCGTAGGTAGCGTTTTCAGGAAAAAGGAAGGACTTTTTTGCCAGGCTTTCGAGAGGATTTTCAGGGTCCAACCGGTCACCGGTCCATGAGCAAAAGAGGGGTTCCACCACGCTGACCGCGCCTGATTCCCTGGAAATATCTCCCAGCACTCCCATCATGTAGACCGGCGGCATAAAAAGGCTCATAAGGCGGAAGCGTTCCGGTTCGACCGCACCTTTTCCGGACCTGACCATTTCAGACAGCTCGTCTCTGAGGGTCTCAAGATAAGCGATGGCGCCGTGATGGCCGGGGAACAGGTACAGGGACATAAAAAATTCGGTAAAGCGGTGCATGGAGAAGGGCGATGGGACGGCTTTCCGCAATTCGTAAATCTGGCGGTAAATCGCGATTTGCCGGTTGAGCCTGTCGATAATATCAGAAAGGCGTTTCCAGTCCATCTTTTTACCGGTTGTACGTTCCAGAAAATCTATCATGTCCTGGAACTCCGCTGCGGCATAGCGGATCTCAGCCGGGCTGTTGTTGAAGGGGATATCCGCGAAAAATCCGGGGCAGCCGTTCAATTTGACCAGCATTTCCCCGCTTTTTACCGAGTTATCGCAGCTCAGGCTTGACCACAGGACGGCGTCCGGGCGCGGCATATCCCCGACGGCATAGGCCGCAGCCATCACCCTGTGGGCGGAGCATATCTCGGGGGCCAGTCCCATTTCGGACGATTTGGCGATAAGCTCGCTGACATTTCCTGAAAAGGCCGGTACCATCCAGCTTGTGGTCTCGGCGTGCATCGGGACAATATCCATGGCGTAGAGTATTTCCGCCGGCATGAAGATGGTATGCAGGACAAAGGGCTGTTTTTCCCTTCTGGCTTCCAGAATTCTATTGAAATAGTCTGTCAGAAGATCCATGTAAAGGATTTCACTGCCGCTTACGTCCTCTCGGGCATGGTTCATCTTCTGGATCATGCGGCAGCTTCTGACCACTCTTTCCAGCTTGCTGTTTTTTTCGCTTGATATCGTCATTTCCTTATCCGAACTCTATACTACCTAGATTGTCTAGGCATTTTGATAAAAACTATACTATCAGGAAATGGGAATGTCAAACCAGCCTGACAATATATTACTCAGGACGAGTTTGAATTTGCTGTTGAAGAGCATCCAGCCAGGCGGCTGATTTGACCTCTCTTTCCAGCAGGAAGCGGATATAGTCCCCCAGAAGAGTTTTCAGTTCAGAGTTGAGCCCGCTGTTCATCTTAAGACGTATAACAGTATCAAAGCCGCTTGTTTGAAACAGCCTCAGTACCTTTATGGCATCCACGGAAATGGGAAACCCGGAAGGATGCTCCAGGGCGCATTCCGGGCAGAGCACTCCCCCAGCCATTGAACAAAAAGCATTGTTCAGTGGTTTGAGCACTGTATCGCAGGCTACACAGGTTTGAAGTTGGGGACGGTAGCCGGTCTTATTCAGCAGAGACAGCTCGAAATAACGCAGGATCAGCTCCGTATTGGCGGCAGAGGAAAGACGTGACAGGGTATCCAGGAGGAGATAAAAAAGACCCGGATCGGAAACGCGCTCGGGCGTGAACTGGTTGATCAGTTCGGCGATATAGAGACCGCAGGAGGTCAGCAATATGTCATTTTTCACATCCAGGAAACCCTCTACGGTCTCACTGCCGGTGATTGTGTCCAGATTCCTGCCCCGGGCCAGCCTTATCCGGCTGTGAGTCAACAGCTCGAGGTGACCGGCCAGCTTGCTTTTAGGACGGCGGACTCCTTTAGCCACAGCCTCTATTTTGCCCATATCGGGTGTATACAGAGAAAGGATCCTGTCGGCTTCTCCCAGCTTTATTTTGCGGATTATAAGAGCTTCAACCTGATATTCTCTCGGCTCGGCCAAATGTCGCTCCTGTAAATTGACTGATCATTATCAAGTACCAGTTTAGGATCAGGGCGGCTTAATTTCAAGGGCCGCCGGTCTTATAGCGATATACATGAATAACCTGATACATTAACGGAACCGTTTGATAGTTCAGCCGCCCAATACGAATTAATGGGTAAGACCATCCGGAACGACTCTGACTTGCACCGGTCTTGAGGGATAAAGTAAACTTATTTCAGGTAATGAACTTGGAAATGGGGTGGTCCTGAAATGGCAGATATACGTCCTTTCCGGGGCGTTCGTTATAATCAACAAAAAAATGACGATATATCCAGGCTGATCTGCCCTCCTTACGATATTATAGACAAGCGGCGGCAGGATGAGCTTTACCGGCGCAGCGAATATAACTTTGTACGCATAGAATACAACCGGGAAAGGCCGGAAGATACTCCTCAGGACAACCGCTATAGCCGGGCGGCTTCTTTGATCAAACAGTGGATGAAAGAAGGGGTTTTATTTATGGAGTCAGAACCCGCTCTTTATATTCACCAGCAAGAGTTTAGACTCCCCGGGAAAACGTTGAAAAGGAAAAACCTGATTACACTCGTAAAGATTGAAGATTGGGCGAAAAACATAATACGGCCGCATGAAAATATTATCCCCAGGGCAAAAAGCGACCGGATGAGTATGCTCCGCTCTTGCGGGGCCAACACCAGCCCGGTACTGGCTATTTACGAGGACCAGGATAGGAGCATTTCCGCTTTGATTGAATCGGCAGGAGAAGGAACGCCTCTTATCGAAGCCCCCGGAGATAATGGAGAATACCACCTGGTACAGGCTGTTAAACAGCCGGAAATTGTCAGCAAAATACAGTCGGAGTTTGATTCGCGGCCTCTTTATATCGCTGACGGACATCACCGTTACGATAGCTCCCTGACCTTCATGAAAGAACAAAGCGGAGATGCAGGGTCGGAAGGTGGGGAGGATGGGTCCGGTTTTGTCATGATGAGCCTGGTGAATATAGCTGATCCGGGTCTGATCATTCTGCCATCTCACAGGCTGGTAAAAGGTATACCCGGGTATACCCTGGAGGGATTGGAGATGGCGTTAGGTGACTTTTTTGATATACAGGAGCTGCCTGTCGATGATCCAGGGTTATATGTAAAGCTGGATAGCATTTTAAGTGGAATAGGACCGGACACACAGGCAACCAGAATGGCGGTTTATGGTCTGGACAGAAACAGGATGCAGGTCCTGACCTTAAAAGACTATGACATGGCTGCGAGGATGATGCCGCCAGGACACGGAGAGATATATAAAAAGATGGATGTCAGCCTGGTGGACCATGTCATCCTGGAAAAGTTGCTGAATTACCGCCGTGACAGTGAGGATATCATGGTGGAATACTGCGATAAGCGGGAGGAAGCGGTAGAACGGGTAAGGGATGGGAGTTTCCAGCTTGTTTTCATACTGAACCCGAAAAAGCCCGGGCTGATTAAAAGTATTGCCGACGCTGGAGACAGAATGCCGCGTAAATCAACCTATTTCTATCCCAAGGCCCCGGCCGGACTGGTCTTCTACAAGTGGTAAAAAAAGCGGGGCCGAACAAGCCCACCTTAAACTATTCACGGGACTACCGTTAACAGGAAGCTTCATAACGGCAGTTATTACTTAACATCGAATAGACAGTAAAAATATTGTAGCGTTAGTAATCGAAATGAAAACAGAGAATATCTGCTTAAAACCTAGGTTTCTCACTTTATTTAATTTTGGTGTGTGGGGTGTAGCCGGTACGGCATGCCGTGCTCAAGAGGGGTGTTATCTACGACCTAAAAAAAACCGGCAGGGTCTATCAATCCCCGCCGGTTAGAAATACGGAATTTACAGGTTATGAAAATATTATGGTCTTGGCTGTATAGACGTCGGGTATAGCCAGGATTTTTTGTATAGCGGAATCGGGCAGGGTTTCATCCAGGTCGAGTATCATCAGGGCTTTGCCTCGCGGCTGCTGCCGGCTGACGAACATGGCGCTGATATTGACATCCACGCTTCCCGTTATGTTTCCCACTGAGCCGATAAGACCCGGCCGGTCGCGATGGTCCACGAAAAGGAACGGGCCGATAGTAGGAACGAAGTCTATCCAGTATTCGTCAACACGGACGAGATGGGTCTCTCCGCGCAGAATGGTCCCGGAGATCGCCGTGGTGCCTTTGCTGGTGGTAACTTCGGCGGTAATAAGGCTGGCATAGTTCTGGCAGGCCATATCCTTTTGTTCGCTGACAACCAGGCCGCGACGGCCGGCCACAACATTGGCGTTTACCAGGTTGACCTTTTCCTCACTGATGTTTTCCAGCAGGCCTCCCAGCAAAGCGGCTTTTACCGCATTGGTGTCATAAGCGGCGATTTCGCCCTCGTAGCGGATCTTGAAGGCGTTCATCTGGCCCTCGCAAAGCTGTGAGGCCAGTTTACCGATTTTATCGGCAACCTCCATAAAAGGGTTAAGTACGGCCATCATCTCGGGCGGAATGAAGGGGGCGTTGACCGCGTACTTGGGAGGAAGCCCCTTGAAAACATCCACGATCTGGTCCGCCACATCGCTGGCGGCCGTGACCTGTGCTTCCGCCGTGGAAGCCCCCAGGTGAGGCGTGACGATAACATTGTCCAGTGAGAAAAGAACACTGGAGGTGCAGGGCTCCTGGGGGAATACATCGATAGCCGCACCTGTGATATTTTTAGCCTTCAGTGCTTCGGCCAGCGCTTCTTCGTTGATAAGACCGCCCCTGGCTGTATTGATTATTCGGACGGCAGGTTTCATCATGGCTAGTTCTCTGGCGCCTATCATCTCCTTGGTCTGGGCGGAGAGGGGTATATGCAGAGTAATGAAATCAGCTTCTTTGTAAATACGTTCGAGCGATACGATCTCCACCTGTAGGTTGCTGGCATGGTCCTGGGAAACAAACGGATCGAAACCCAGCAGCTTCATTTCCAGTCCCCTGGCACGGCGGGCTACCGCGGAACCGACATTGCCCAGTCCGATTATACCCAGGGTCTTGCCCCTGACCTCCGTACCGGTGAATTTGCTCCTCTCCCATTTACCCGCTTTCAGGGCGTAATGGGCAGCCGGGATATGCCTGGCAAGTGTGAGCATCAGGGCTATCGCGTGTTCGGCAGCCGAAATGGTATTCCCCGTAGGGGCATTTACCACTATGATGCCGCGGCGGGTAGCTGCTTCAAGATCGATATTGTCTACACCCACTCCGGCACGCCCGATTATTATCAGCTTCTTGCCCGCTTCGATGATAGGGGCCGTTACCTGGGTCTGGCTTCGAACCACCAGGCCCTCATAGTTGCCGATGATGGAGACCAGTTCTTCAGGCTTCAGCCCGGTCTTAACATCCACCTCGGCCACGCTTTTCATTATTTCAATGCCTTCTTTCGAAAGCGCATCAGCAACAAGGACTTTCATTTGCCTGCTCCTGTTCTATTATTTCTTGTATCCCATTTTGGAAAGGACGGCGCCTAAAGCCGTCATACACTCCCGGATATCGCCCTCACTGACCCAGCCGAGATGGCCGATGCGAAATATCTTTCCATCCAGTGCGCCCTGACCGCCGGTAATAACTATTTTAAACTCATCTCTGAGGTTCTTGCTGAGGGCCTTGTACTCTATACCCTGCGGCAGCCAGACAGCAGTAACCGTATTGGAAGCAAATTTCTCGTCCGCAACCTGTTTCAAGCCGAGAGTCTTGACTCCTTCACGTGTAGCCCTGGCTACTCTGGCATGGCGGTCAAAAACGTTCTGCATGCCCTCTTTCATCAACATATCCAGTCCGACATCCAGAGCATAAAGGGCGGTAATAGCCGGAGTCCAGGGTGTTTCATCCTTCTCCAGGTATTTCCTGGCCTTGCCGAAATCCCAGTAAAAGCGGGGCATTTTAGCCCTTTCATAATATTCCCATCCTTTGGGGCTGACGCTGACAAAGGTCAGTCCGGGAGGGGTCATCCAGCCCTTTTGTGATCCTGAGATGGCTATATCAATGCCCCATTCGTCCACCGGGCAGTTTATGGAAGACATGCTGCTGACGCAGTCCACGATCAGCAGTTTGTCGAATTCGCTGACAACCTTTGTAAGTGCGGCCATGTCGTTGGTAATGCCGGTTGAAGTCTCATTGTGGGTGATGATTACAGCCGAGATGTCAGGGTTGTCCTTCAGTGATTGACGGACTTTTTGGGGGTCGGCGGCTGTACCCATTTCAAAACTGAGCTTGATGACATTGGCTCCGAAGGCCGTACATATGCTGGCAAACCTGTCGCCGAAAACACCGATCGAGACAACCAGTACCTTGTCACCGGGGGAAAGCATGTTCACGGCAGCCGCTTCCAGGCCGCCTGTCCCTGATCCGGTCAGAACGTAAAGGTCGTTTTTAGTCTGGTAAAAATACTTGAGTTTACTGGTAATACCGGACATCATCTGGTGATACTCGGCAGAGCGGTGATTGATCATCTGCTTTGACATGATTGCCAGGACTTCCGGTGGTAAAGGGGTAGGACCGGGTATGCGTAACTGTGCCATAATGATACTCCTTAATAAAACTATGTATTTGGTAATTAATGCATTAATATCTTATACAGCCAAGTTAATCGCTCTGCCCGGGTAGTTGGCTTTGAGCCGGTAAAGTACCGGCGCTGAATAGCTCCATGGCCAGGCGAATATCTTCTTTAATCTGCCTTATCAGGTCATCGGGATTGGCAAACTTTATTTCATCCCGCATTTTTTGCAAAAATTCAATTTTGACTTCATGCTGGTACAGATTATCACTATAGTCCAGCAGAAAAGATTCAACTGTACGCTGGATATCACCGAAGGTAGGATTAGCGCCGATATTGGTCAGCGATAGGTAGGCCTGGTTCTCCAGATATGCGTGTGTGGCGTATACTCCATCGCCGGGAATAGCCTGACCGGGCAGGATATCAAGATTGATCGTGGGGAAACCGAGGCCTGTACCCCTTCCCTTTCCGTGGATTACTTTTCCGTGAAGGCTGAAGGGACGGCCTAAAAACCTGTGAGCCTTTTCCATGTCGCCTTCGGCCAGGGCACGGCGAATAGATGTGCTGCTTACAACATCGCCGTTGTTAGTGACAGGGGGTATAACGGTTACACTGAATCCCATTTCAGCACCTAAACGCTGTAAAGTGGATATATTGCCTTCTCCCCCCCGGCCCAGCGCGAAGTCCGGGCCGATTACCATCCCTTTCATACGAAGGTGCTTTTGCAAAAGAGAGATGAAATCCCTGGCGCCAAGGCGCGATAACTGGAGATTGAAATCCAGGACGATAACCGCGGTTACCCCTTCCTGTTTCAACAGAAGGGCTTTTTCACCTGAATCGGTTAGAAACGGAGGCTGCGTTCGGGGTGATAGGGTCTCCTGGGGATGTCTGTTAAAAGTAATAACAAGGTCCGCCATCCCATATTGACCGGCCAGCTCTTTAAGCCTGGAAATAAGATATTTATGACCCAGATGGACTCCATCGAAAACCCCGATAGTAATTAGACTATCGCGATCAAGCTGAAATCCAGCTAGCTCTTCCTCAACTTGCACGTTCTGTCTCCGAGCTGGCAGCCTGCAGGCTACCCTAAAATGAACACGTTCTTGGCGAGTTACTCGCCTAAAGCAATTTCATAGTAACATAACCCTTTTCGGAGCGTCAAATTTAGGCCGTATACGACCAATGAATATCAGGAATTACGGTTTTCAGGTATTCGACAGCGGAGAAAAATCCATTAAAAATGAGTGCCAGCATTATTGCCGGTCTGTATGGCGCGGCTGTATATTATTTGAGAACAAAATTATGGATTTTTATTTTTACTGACTATGCGTGGCGGATAGAGGCAGGGCGGCTGGTTATATCTGAGTAAAAAGTACCTTTGTGAATGAGACTAACATACTATGGTAATAAGGGATTACCTCAATTATTATGTCTCAGATTTGGGTAAAAGCGGGTATATACAGGTATACCCAGGGTATGACACCCTGACACAATACATGCCGGATGTATCGAAAACAGGATTTAGAATGCGACTGTCTTCAGTATTCTGACCTGTGACCTTTAATAGCGTACTCAGGTTGTACGGGAGGAAATAATGCCGATAAATCTGAATGGAGAGCAATATTACCGGACGCATGAGGCTTGTGTTCTAGCCGGCATCACCAAAAATACCTTTTTGAGGTGGGTATCGAAAGGAAGTTTTTCGGACGTATCTCACCGGGATAGGAGGGGTTGGAGGCTTTTCACCGGGGATGATATAGACCGTCTGGTAAACGAAGTCAATAGGGTGCATATAGAGCCGAGGTAATAGTTATTCGTAAATAGCCCGCCTGTAAATTGTCTATTTTACACGCTTTTCAGGGTTATTCGGAGAATAAAGAGCATGATTTACAACAGGACGAATTCCATTCCGGCTATCAATATTATGGGGCAGGCTTCCAAAAAGAAGCTTGGGGAAATCCTGATTGAAAAGCAGATGATCACTCAGCAGGAGCTGTCGGAAGTGCTTGCAATACAGCATAATGAAGGTTCCAGGCTGGGAGAGATCCTGGTCAAGCAGGGCTATATCAGCATGGAAGAGCTTATGTCAATTCTCAGCAGCCAGTTCAACGTACCTGTGGTTGATCTGAAAAAGATTGAAGTTCAGCCCCGGGCGCTGGCCCTGGTGCCTGAAGAAATAGCCCGCAAATCCAACATTATTCCCCTGGAGCTGGATGATGATTCCCTCCTGCTGGGCATGGCTTTTCCGGATGACGTACAAACCCTGCGGGATATCGCCACGCGTACTGGCAAGAGGGTCCAGATCGTTATTGCCAGTTTAACGGACATCAATAATGCCATAGACTTGTATTACAGAGCGGGTAAAGAGATCCAGCTTAACCTGGAACAGTTGCATACCAAAAAGGAGTCCAGGGAAGATAGCGACATTGAATTAACGGCTGAGACTCCGGTTGCCCAGAGCCTGTATCTTATCCTACGGCAGGCTGTTCGGGACCGGGCTTCCGATGTGCACATCGAACCTCAGGAGGACCGTGTACGCATCCGCTTCCGTATTGACGGTATGCTGCATGATATGTATGCTCTTCCCCTGACTGCTTTTAATGCCCTGATCTCAAGAGTAAAAATCCTGGCCGAGATGAATATCGCCGAGCAGCGGCGTTCACAGGACGGCCAGTTTTCAATACAGGTGGGACTGAAAGAGATAGATATACGCGCGGCCACCATGGCCACGTCTAACGGTGAAAGAGTAGCTTTGCGTATCCTGGATAAAACTCTTTCTCCCCTGAGTCTTGAAGAAATCGGATTCCTGCCGGAGCAACTGGAAATCTACCGTAAAATGTTAGGCAGCTCATTCGGTGTTATCCTGGTGGGCGGACCTACCGGTTCGGGAAAGACTACCACTCTTTATGCTTCTTTGAACCAGTTTGACCGCAACGTGCAGAATATAATCACGATTGAAGACCCCATAGAATACAAGTTTGCGGATATCAACCAGACCCAGATCAATCCAAAGGCGGGTATTACCTTTGCCGGCGGATTGCGTACTATTCTGCGTCACGATCCGGATGTGGTGCTGGTGGGAGAAGTACGTGATAAAGACACTGCCTCGATTGTTACCCAGGCAGCTTTAACCGGCCGGCTGGTGCTGGCCACCATACATGCTAACGATGCCATAAGCATACTGTTCAGACTAATAGACCTGGGTATTGAGCCGTACCTTATTTCTCCCACGCTGATCGCGGCAGTCTCCCAGAGGATGGTCCGCCGTATCTGCCCTTACTGCAAGACCGAATCTCCCGTATCTGCGGTTGAAGCAGCGGCATTCCGCAAGGAGACGGGGGTAACTCCGGGCCATATGTTTAAAGGCAAAGGCTGCAATATGTGCGCCGAAACGGGATTCAGGGGAAGGGTGGCATTAATCGAGATGATGGCTATGGGAGAAAACATACGCAGACTGGTACTTGCCGGCGCCAGCTCGGATGAAATCAAAAATGCCGCCCTCAAAGAGGGCATGGTGACCATGCAGAGGGACGGGATGATAAAGGCCAGCCAGGGGATTACGACTATAAACGAGGTGCTGAGAAGCACCTGTTCAGGTTTCTACTAGCGTTCTTGAGGTGATAAAGATCTGCATATGATGTACCGGTATACAGCTTATACAAATGAAAAAAAGATAGTACGCGGGACTATTGAGAGTTCGTCTCTTGAAACTGCCGAGTACAGCCTGTACAGGGCCGGGTTCAGGCGCATTCTCGACCTTCAAAAAGCCGGACCGGATCTGGACCTGAAGAAGCTGTTGACAGGTTCCAGCCGCATCAGCGCCCAGGCGTTGCTGGATTTTACCACCGAGTTAGCCATTCTTACGGAATCGGGTTTAACCATACTGGCTGCACTGGGGCAGTTGGAGAAGCAGTCAACCGAGCCGAATATGAAACAGGTTATAGCCGGTCTGGCCCAGGAGCTTCAGGGAGGTACACCCTTTCACCAGGCCCTGCGTATGCATCCACATGTATTCAATGAGACCTTTTGCAGCATTATTGAAGCCAATGAAAAAGCCGGGACGCTTGACAACGGCTTACAGCAGCTTATCAAGCAGATCAAACAGCAATTGGCCGTCAGATCACAGATACAGGGCGCCATTACTCAGCCAGCCATTATTATAGGTCTGGCTGTAGTGGTGGTAGCCTTGATGAGCATTGTGGTGTTGCCTCCCCTGGCGGGCATTTTCAGAGAATTCGGCGCAAGTATGCCTTTGACCACTAAAGTATTAATCGGCTTTTCTGATTTTGTTAACGCTAATAAGTACAGCATTGTGATTATTATTGCCTGCCTGGCGGCCGTAGTCTTTTTTGTTTTTAAACAGCCAGGAATCAAGCCGGTGATAGACAGGTGCGTGCTTAAGATCCCTCTCATCGGTCAGGTAGTGAACTGGAACAATACGGCCTATTTCAGCCGCACATTAAGCCATTTGCTGGGCGCCGGTATTCTTTTGCCGGACAGCATAAACATACTTCTTCGAGGTATTTCAAACGTACCTTTCAGGGATGCTTTAACAGATGTAAAAAAACAGCTTGTCCAGGGGCAAAGCCTGTCCGCGGTTATGAGCCAAAATAAAATATTTCCTCCATTACTTGTTGAGATGATAGGTGTTGGAGAGACATCCGGCAATCTGGAGTATGCCCTGGGTACGGTAGCGGACTATTTTGAATCCAAGGTTGAAAAGCGGATTTCCAGGATTACATCACTTCTGGAACCGGTGTTGATTTTGCTGGTGGGACTTGTAGTGGGGTTTATCGCGATTTCCATGATTTCGACAATTTACGGGCTGGTAGGTAATTATTAGCACTGTTATCAGGAAACAGAATAAACAGGTAAGTGGGAAGAAAGGAAATAGCATGCTGGTAAAAGTTGCAGTAGCACTGATATTAATACTTGCCGTGGCTTTTGGAGGGATTATTTACAGCGATTATCTCGGACAGACAGCCAGGGCTGAATCAGTCAGCATGGAGATACAAAACGATAAAAATGCCGGTAAGATCATATCAAAGGAAATCCAGATAATAAACAGCGATATTGCTGAAATCGACGGTAAAATCGAAAAGTTGAGAGACGAAATTGAAAGAGAAAAAGATTTCCTGCCGGAAATTGTCGATTCAAACAAAATTTTAAGAGATATTATAATCCTGGGCGAGAAATGTTATGTGTCTATTATTCCGATCAGTGTTCAGGAATGGTATGAGGCGCAGATTGAGGGGTATAACTATCGGGTGTTGAAAGTAAACCTGGAGATCACAGGACGGCAGGGGGACGTACAGGAATTTATCAGCCGGACTCAGAATACAGACTATCATACGCTGACAATAAACTGTGTCATGTTGAGAAGACCTTCCGACCCGCTGGATACGAATATCATCGCCGATATGAAGCTGGCAGTATATGTCAGATAAAAGGTATTTCACAGGAGCTCCAATGTTATATAGAACCCGGGTAGCAATGGATATTACCAACTCGGACATCAGGATTATCTCTTTTAAAGGAGATAAGGTACAAAAATGGATGTCCTCTCCTATTCCTGCCGGAATGATCAGGGACGGTGTAATCCAGGAACCTGAGGCCATGGCCGTACAGGTTGATGCCCTGTTTCGTACCTTGGGGCTTGACCGGCAGAGAATATTATGTACTATTACCGGTTTGCCTTTTATTTACCGCACCATCACTATGCCGAGTACGGACTACAAGGTCAAAGTGGAAGCCATAGAAAGGGCTGCCAGACTGGAAATGTCAGTCGCTGAGGATGATATGTACCTGGTTTGGCAGCTTATTGGTAACCGTCAAAACCAGAATGAGTCCGAATATTTTGTGGTAGGTGTTCCCAGAAAAGCCCTCAATCCGTTTTTACAGACTCTGTCAGGGGCCGGGATCAGGGCATCAAGAATTGATGTCAAGCCGCTTGCTCTGGCACGTGCGGTCTCATACACGGAAGCTTTGATAATATCGCTGGAGAAAGAATATTTTGATATTATTCTGGTACATGAAGGCATGATCAGAGTTATTCATAGCTTCGGAAATGCCGTCATATCATCAGATATTTTTGGGCTGGTTAATGAGATAGCCGGCGGACTGAATATCGCCGTTAAATCTTTTAATCGTGATTATCCTCAGAATGAGTTTCCTGCGGATACCCCGGTCTTGATTTCAGGAGAACTGGCTTCCGATAGTTCGTTATTGACCCTTGTACAGGAAACTACCGGTCATCCTGTCAGCCTCATTGATACCGTTGTGCCTGTTCCCTACGGTCTGCCGCCTGAGTTGTATGCTGCCAGCCTGGGTTTGTCTTTGTATCAAAAAGAGCCGGTCTATCAGCGGAACCGGTATTATGACATCGGTGTAAATCTTCTGGAGGGACTCAAGAAGCGAAAAACAAAAACTGTAAACGCCGGCATTGTTTTTGCGATATCCGCCGCTATAATTCTCCTGGTAGTGTTATTCAGGATCAACGCTTTAAGGGCAGAAGCTACCAGGGATGTCAAGACGCTTGAAAACAGGGTAACAGCGGAGGCCCAGCAGCTCAGTGAAGCCCAGGAAATGACCCGGGAAGCCGAGGAAAGTAAAAACGCCAGGCTGGAACAATACCGTTTGATGGATAACGAACTCAAGGAGTTGCAGGGGAAAAACCGCACGATAAAAGATTTGAAAGCGGATTTTGCCTCATCGGTAGCTTTGGTGATGGAGTGCATGCCCGACGGTATGTGTTTTGTTTCCGTATCGCTTCAAAAATCAGCGATTACCGTTACAGGCCAGACACCGGATATTATGGATGTCATGATATTCTGTGAAGAAATGGAAAAGAAGAATAAGTCCATCATGGCCAGGGTTGTGGGTATCGATCCACTGGAAGAGGGCGGCGTCTCTTTCCAGGTCGCAGTGGTGGAAAGAGAAAGTTAAAGAAAAGACCCATTGTGGGGATTATGTAATTATATGGACTCTACCAAAGGTATACATGAAATTCTAAGGAAAGCGGTGGACAGGGATACCTCGGATATCCATATCAAGGCAGGGTCTCCGCCCCTTTTCCGCGTTCACCGGGAGTTAATTTCTGAAGAATGTTACACTGAACTGACAAAAGAGGAAATAGCGGCTTTTTTCAATGAAATCACAACAGGGGAACAGAAAAAATATTTCGAAAAAAACCTGGAACTGGATTTTTCTTATAACATAAGTGATATCGGAAGATTCAGGGTAAATGCCTATCTGCAGACCGGGAATATAGCCATGGTTTTTCGCTGGGTCCGCCGGGTGGTCCCCGCCATTGAGCAACTGGGACTGCCGGATATATGCAGGGATCTATCCGGGAAAAAGGAGGGTCTGGTAATTATAACCGGCCCTACCGGATGCGGAAAATCAACCACCCTGGCGGCTATGCTCAATGATATGAACCATAGGATTAAGCGCAATATCATCACTATTGAAGATCCCATAGAGTTTATACATATGGATGAAAAATGCACCTTTTCACAGAGGGAAGTAGGCGTGGATACACGTTCCTTCGCGGATGCGCTGAAACATGTTTTTCGCCAGGACCCGGATATAATATTGATAGGTGAAATGAGAGACATTGAGACCATGGCCATCGCACTCACCGCTGCCGAGACCGGTCACCTGGTCCTGACTACGCTGCATACCCCCAGTTCTTATGAAGCGATTGACCGCATAATAGATGCTTTTCCTCCCGAACATCATAATCAGGTCCGTCTCCAGCTTTCTGCAACGATTAAGGGGATATTGTTTCAGGATCTGGTGCCCTGTGCTGACCGAGAGGCCGTGGTGCCAGCGGTTGAGATCCTGATCGCTACGCCGGCCATCAGGAATTTAATCCGCGAAGGCAAGACTCATCAGATACTTAATTTCATCAGTTCAGGGCAGGAAAATGGGATGAAAACCATGGACCAGGCGCTGGCGGAGCTGTATCACAGCGGAAAAATATCCAGAAAGGAAGCTCTTTCCCGAATGAGGTCGCCTGAAATGCACGACGAAACGGAAAGACAGCATGTTATCAAAAAGACCGCCTATTAGCAGGAAGTGCTGAATGAAATCACAGAAAGGATTTACATTGATAGAAACCCTTGTGGGTATGTTTATCCTGGTTTTGATAGGCGTCACTCTGCTGGCGAGTTTGACCCTTTCATCAAAAATACTTGTACAAACAGATTCGAGTGAGACTGCCAGGGACCTGGCTGTGGCTGAAATGGAATACTTAATAAATTTACCATATGCGGATTCCTATAGCCATGATGAATCACTTGTCCCGGGAGGAAGTAATTTCACTATAACCATAGATACGCCGGTTTCAATTGAGGAAGACGGTAACCTGCAAAAATTGACGGTGAGGATCTGGCTTAACGGGCAGGAGATAACCTGTTTGGAGGACTACAAGGTAAATTGGCAATGAAATCGTTTCCTGAAAAGATAGTCCTTGATCAGAAAGGATTCAGCCTCATACAACTGATAATCGGCCTGGCTATCACCTCTATCCTGGGTACGGTTATCACAGTCTCGCTCTGGCAGACTATAACCATTGACGGCGCCAGCAATAAACACATGCTGGCTATCAGCCAGGTGGAAAACGCCGTGTTTAATATCAACCGGGATGTGCAGATGTCTCTGCCGGAGGATTTTTACATCTCGGGATTCCCCCTTACTCTGAAGGACGGTGTAACCTACAGCATTATCACTCCTCATGATGGCAGTCCCGCCTATTTACAGAGGAATAATAATGGTCATACGCAGATAATTGCCAGGTATATCAATACCGATACCAATTTGACCTCCAGCTTTTATTCAGAGGGAAAATTGACCGTGACACTCACAGTCACCACCGGTGGATTTATGTCAGCAACAGAGTCACGGACACTGGTGATAATGCCCCGTTTGAATCAGTAGTGAGGAAGCAGGAAGATATATGGTCGTAAAGATCAAAACATGGTTGCACAAGATATTTTCCAGTGAGAGGGGTGATACCCTGATACTGGCATTGATTGTAATGATACTGGTCGGATTTTTAATCGGGCCGCTGTTGAACCACATGTCCACGGGCCTGAAAAACAGCCGGGAAGTCTATTCCTCACGAACAGATGAGCAATACGCTGCCGATGCAGGAGTGTCACAGGCGATGTGGTATATCAAGTACCGGGGTGAGGATGTTCCGGAGGAGTTCATAATAGACCAAATAAACGGTAAGACAGTATTCGTGAATATTGAACAAGCTACCGGTGAAGATGAAAGTATTTCTTATACCATCATTTCCCGTGCTGGATCAACTACTACCACGGCCATAACGGGATATACCCCTGAAATCGAGGCTGTACCCGGTGTTCCGGGGGAAGAGTCGGTATGTTATTTTAATAATTGCGTAGCTGCCAATTCGGGAGATATCAACGTAACGGGCGCGGCAAAAATTTGTTCGAATAACGGTAATAACGGTAATGTTTTTTCGGGCGGCGATGTTGTAATCGAAGGCTCTTCATCTATCGAGGGAGATGTCTATGCTGTTGGAGATGTGGAACTGGCTTATTCAACTAGGATTGACGGGAATGCTGTCGCCTCAGGCAGTGTTAATACAATAGGGACGGTAACTGGTACCAGGACTTCATACGCGGATCTGCAATCCGCTCCGGGTATTGACGGGGATGATCTCGATGAGATGGTACAGTCTGTTTACGACGGCACTTTCAATCTCGATCCTCTCATACCCGGCGGCGCCACCTACGGCGGAATTACAGTTAAAAACCAGAGCGGAACACATTATCCTGAGCTAAATATTACAGGCAACCTGGAATTCCGAAACACCAATACGGGTATAGTTTTCGACAGCCAGGTCTACGTTGCCGGTAACATATATTTTAGAAGCGGTACGCAGGATATCACCTTTTGCGGTCCTGTTTATGCAGGGGGGAAAATATATGTCGGCAGCGGCAGCGGTACCATTTCATTCAACAGCAGGGTTATTGCTAACGAGATAGACCTGTCCGGTTGTTATACCTTCCTTTTCAATAGCAGTGTGAAAGATCTTGGGGACCTCTCCGTGGGCAACAGCATAAATACTTCTTTCGCCAGCACCATATATGTCGACGGAGATTTTGAGTACAGCGGCGCCAGCAACTTAAGCCTAAACGATAATATATATATAAAAGGCGCGCTTACCCTGGGAAACAGCACTCAACTGGTAGGCCCTGAAAAGGTTGTCGTCAGGGGAAATGTGACACTGAGCGGGGCGACAGTACTCACTGCGGACCAGTTGCCCTTCCTGATCATGCCCCCGGCTGCAACCACGCCGGCTTTAGCTTCTTCTGTAGATCCTTCTACATTTACATTGGCCAACAGCGCCATAGCCTCGGCCGTGGTATATGCCCCCACCGCCGATTTCAGTATTACCGGTTCAGCAAAACTTTACGGGGGGATTATCTGCCAGAGCGCCGATGTGAGCAATAGCGCTATCGTGGAATACCTGACCGGTATAAGCGCAAGGGATGATCTATATTCTCCGGGTTCCGAAGGCACTCCGGGAATTGAAGGGTCTCCGGAATCGTGGAGACTGAATACCTGGAATATAGATTAGCCTGAATATCTCCGACTGACCCTGTTACGACTTTTTAACGCTGATAGCTGTATCTATATACAGATACAGTCGAACGGCAACCACGGGTCAATACGGCTTGTTTTACGGCCATCGCTGAGTGTTTTGTGACATTTTTGTGATGTTGTTATTCCGTATGTTATATCTTCGTGATTATCTGGTACTAAAATATTAGGACTAAATGCTAAAAATTAGAAATGTATTGTTTCACGGCAGCGGCAGTCATTAACCCGGATAAGGAGAAAAATGGAAACATATCAGTTATCCAAAAGGATTAGGGGCGGGACTTTGCCGGAGACCAGGATGATTCAGGAAAGGCTTGAGGAAAATTGCCAGAGTCTGTTTTCGCTGCATAAACGCCTTGATGGATTGATCAATGAAATACGCTCCTCACTTGACGATGCCATCCAGGCGATAACCGGTCTGATCGAAGTTGTCGATCCTTATACAACCGGGCATCAAAAGCGTGTTGCCTGTCTTGGTAAAGAAATAGCCGGAGAGCTGGGTTTAACTGATGATTCTACGGAGTTGATTCAGCAGGCTGCATACGTGCACGATATAGGTAAAGTATATATACCGGCAGAAATATTGAACAGGCCGGGTAAATTGACCGAGGCTGAATATGAGCGTATAAAGCTGCACCCGCAAATAGGCTATACTATATTGAACAGGAGTAGATATTTTCCCGGTGTAGATACCGTGGTATTGCAGCACCATGAAAGAATCAACGGTTCGGGTTATCCGAATGGATTGCGTGGAGAGGCAATATCCCTGGAAGCCAGGATAATAAGCGTCGCCGACGTGATAGATGCCATGGCGGTGGCCCGGCCTTACCGTCCCGCCCTGGGGGTAAGCGCTGCCCTGTCAGAAATAGCGGATAACAGCTCTGTACTGTATGATGAAAATGTAGTGCGCGCCTGTTTACGTTTTTTCGGCAAAAAGGGATTCAAACCCGCGAAAAGCCAGCTTCGTGCGGGTTGATGAAATGGGATTAATTCCTGCCGATCACTTTCGATACTCCCCCCTGTAACAAGCCTACCTTTTTCAATTTGATCGTGCTAAAATAAGCCATCATGGGATTGTTCGGAACGTCCGGAATACGCCGGTTAGTAGATTTCAACCTGGTACGTATAACATTGTATACGGGAATGGCTGTCGGGACCCGTTATAAGAAAATAGTAGTAGGTCGAGATACACGCACTTCCGGAGATACATTAAGGCATGCTGTTACTGCTGGAATACTGGCTAGCGGTTCGCGTTGTATCGATGCGGGCATATTGCCCACTCCTACTCTGGCCTACCTTACTCGTGAATATGACGCCGGTATTATGATTACTGCCTCCCACAATCCTCCTCAGTATAACGGACTAAAACTGCTGAACCCGGACGGATCGGCTTTTTCAGGTGAACAGCAAGACCTGGTAGAAGAAATGGTGGAAGGAAGGTATGGGGAGGGCGTTTTGTGGCAAAATATGTTTGCCGCTGAAGAAGACAGCACGGGTATTGAAAAACACATAGCACGTATTACCGGGGATTTTAAAAATGGAATTAACGCCAGGGTAGTGATTGATTGCGGATGCTGTGCAGCCTGTGGAATCACCCCTGAACTGCTAAAAAGACTCGGGTGTGATGTTATTCCGCTTAATTGCTTTCCATCCGGGGTTTTTCCTCATGACGTGGAACCGGTAGAAGCAAACCTCGGAGATTTAATGAAAGCGGTCAGCGAGACAGGCGCTGATCTGGGTATTGCCCACGATGGTGATGCGGACAGGATGATGGCGGTTGATGAGCAGGGGAGGTTTGTGAACGGGGATAAAATGCTGGCGATATTGGGGAAGTCCCTTGGAGCGGGGAAAATTGTAACCACGATAGATGCCTCCATGATCATTGAAGAAATGCAGTTCCAGGTAACAAGAACCAGGGTGGGTGACCCCTATGTCTCTGAAGAGCTGAAAAATGGCGGGATATTCGGAGGTGAACCATCCGGTGCCTGGGTATTCCCCGCTGTCTCTTTTTGCCCGGATGGAATTTACGCGGCTGCCTTGATCGCCTCGATTGCCAGTCGCGAGAAACTATCGGTAATAGCGGATAACCTTGCTTCTTATGCGGTTAAAAGGGGAAATATAAACGGTAATATTGCGTGTATGGATGATCTGCATTACAGGTTGAAGGCGCGTTTCAATCCTCTGACGGAAGACAAAACAGACGGTATCAAGTTGAATCTTGAAGATGGGTGGATACTTATTCGTCCTTCCGGCACTGAACCGAAAATCCGCCTTTCGGTTGAAGCCAGGAACGTAAAACTGGCAGCAGAGTATTACGCGGACTGTTTCAGTATTATAAATAATTATGTCAAAGGGAAAGAGAAATGAATGTCAACGCAGCCGTTGTTTTAGCCGCGGGTGAAGGCAGCAGAATGCGTCCTTTGACCTATACAAGGCCTAAAGTTATGCTGCCTATCGCCAACAGGCCTATCCTCGAACACCTGCTGGTAGAATTGAGATCAGCCGGTATAAGGGAATTTACCTTTATTGTTGGGTACCATGACGAGCAAATAAGGGATTATTTCGGTAGCGGCGAAAAATGGGATGTAACGGTACAATACTTCAATCAGAGAACACAAAAAGGGACCGCTGACGCCTTGAAACAGGTTCAGGGAACACTTAAAGAACGGTTTATTATGGTAAATGGCGATGTTATTCTGCATCATAACGATATTCAGCGACTATTACAGCATGACGGTAACGTAATGAGCGTGGTAGAACTTCAGGATGTGGAAGGAATGGGAGTAATCGAGACAGAACTGGACAAGGTGAAGAGAATTTACGAAAAGTCCGCCAATCCTCCTACCAAAATGGCTAACGCAGGCCTGTACCTTTTTACTTCGGATATTTTTGAAGCAATTGAAAAAACTGAGAAATCTCCAAGAGGAGAATACGAGATCACGGATTCCATTCAAATACTTGTAGAACGCACGAAAAATTTCTATTTCCAGGTAATCGACCAGTGGATGGACCTGTCATACCCGTGGCAGTTGTTGACGGCTAACGAGCAGATACTGGCCTGCCAGGAAGCACAGTGCCAGGGTGAAATCGAACCAAACGTTGTAATAAAAGGCGCAGTGACCATTGGACAGGGTACTGTAGTCAGGTCAGGCACCTATATTATCGGGCCGGTTATAATCGGAATGAATTGTGATATCGGCCCTAATTGCTATATACGTCCTTCAACCTCCATTGGCGATTGTTGTCATATTGGAGCAGCGGTTGAGATTAAAAACTCAATAATAATGTCAGGTACTAAAATTCCTCATTTCAATTATGTGGGGGATAGCGTAATAGGACAAAACTGTAATCTGGGAGCAGGGACAAAAATAGCAAATTTAAAACTTGATAAAAGCAACATAAAAATAAACCAGGTAGATACAAAAAGGCGAAAGCTGGGAGCAATCATAGGGGACGGCGTTGAGACAGGTATTAACTCATCGATAAATGTAGGTACAATAATAGGAAACAATACCTTCATAGGACCCGGGGCATTGGCGCATGGTATCATTGCTCCGAATTCAAAGGTGTTTTGAGGTGAATATTTGAAGCAGGCAGTCGTGCTGGCCGCAGGAGAAGGCCAGAGGTTAAAACCGTTTGGGGTAAATAAGCCCAAGGCTATGATATCCATAGTGCATAAGCCTGTCATCCATTATGTCCTTGAATCTCTGGCAGCTAATAATATACGCGATATCATAATAGTTACCGGTTATCAAAAAGAACAAATATTTGATTATATCGGTGACGGCGGCAGGTTTAATGTCGATGTAAGGTACGTTTATCAGGATAAACAACTGGGGACTGCCCACGCCTTGACAGCCGCCAAGAAATTGATAAGGGATGAATTTATAGTGCTGGCCGGCAACAAGATAATAATGCCGGAAACCCTGGAACCGATAATAAATGCCGGAATACCCTCTATTCTGGTTAGAGAAGTGGAAAATCCTTCACGGTACGGGGTAGTATTGTTCCAGTCAGGAAAAATGACCAGAATAATGGAAAAACCAAAAAACCCCGAAAGCAACTATGTAAGCACAGGTATATACTCGTTTAAAAAAGAATACTTCTCTTATTTCGAAGAGGAACTGAATATTCCCGATGCTATTAACAATATGATCAACAACGGACTAACAATTGAAGTAATAGAAACAAAAAATACATGTCTGGACATTGTCTATCCCTGGGATATTCTGAGCCTGAATTCGCTGATACTGGAAGGGCTGGAGGCAGAAAAAAACGGAGTAATAGAACCGGGTGTTTCGCTTGTTGGAAGGGTATCTATCGGGAAAGAAACAACCATACGTTCAAATACCTATATTATGGGGCCTGTGAGAATAGGAAACGGATGTACCATTGGTCCCAATGTTTGTATATTCCCCTCTACAAGTATAGGCGATAATGTAACCATATCCTCATTTACCGAAATAAAGAACAGCGTAATTCTGGATGATGTAGAGATAGGAACACATTCTTCCATACAGGATTCGGTAATAGATCAGGGATGTCTCATCGGAACCCATTTCAGCGCATGCAGCGAAAACACCGAGATAAAGATAGATAGTGAATATCATGAACTCGTGATGGGAGCAATTATGGGAAGAAGCTGCCAGACAGGGAATATTGTAAATGTGAAAGCAGGCAGCATAATAGGCAATTACTGCAAGATAAGCCCGTTAAAGCAGGTACAGGGGGACATACCCGATAGGAGCTTGATAATCTAAATATGTGTGGAATTGTTGGATTCGTTGGAAAGCGGCCAGCTCAGAATGTACTGATAAGTTGCCTGGAAAAGCTCGAATACAGAGGATATGATTCCTGTGGAATAGCACTGGCTAACGATGAAATAACGGTTTATAAAGATGCCATAAGAATAGCTTCTCTGGCAAAAATTATACCGGCCAGCCAGTCAACTACAGGTATTGGGCATACCCGCTGGGCTACCCATGGACCACCCAACAAGATAAATGCTCACCCTCACTGTGATTGTACAAACAAGATCTGTGTTGTCCATAACGGGGTGATAAACAACTACCTGAAATTGAAATTACAGCTACAGCATGAAGGTCATAAAATTATTTCGGAAACCGATACTGAAATAATTTCACACTTAATTGAAAAGTATTACCAGGGTGACCCTGAATCGGCGCTGTCTTCCGCACTTAATGAAATAGAAGGGTCATATGCCGTAATAGTCATGGTGGAAGGATTTCACAGTCTGTTTTTTGCCAGGAAGGACAGTCCGCTCGTTCTGGGAATTGGTGACAGAGAGAACTATATAGCTTCCGATGTCTCAGCCATGCTGGAACAAACCAACCGGGTAATATTCCTTGAAGAAGGAGATACAGGAACCATAACAGAAAAGAATATAGTGATAAAGCAAAATGGAAGGAGGGTGGAAAGAGAAGTCCAGAGGATACAATGGAGTGCCGAGCAGTCCCAAAAAGGCGGATATGAATATTTTATGCTGAAGGAAATACACGAGCAGCCGCGGGTTGTACGTGATACAATAGCCGAATACCTGGCCGTACCCAGGAAAAGATTGGATATAGTAAACAGGAAAGATGATAACGACATTATGTTAATTGCCTGCGGATCGTCCTTTCATTCCGCGCTGGTTGGTAAATACATATGTGAAAGGATTTTAAACGTAAATGTTCGGGTGGAAATGGCTTCAGAATTCAACTATTTTTATAACCAGAAGTTGTGTCCGCTGGTTATAGGTATTACGCAGTCGGGCGAAACAGCGGATACTCTAAAAGCACTACGCAGGGCAAAAGAAGCGGAAGCGAAAGTTATAGTTATAACTAATGTTGTCGGGAGTACTGCAAGTAGACTGGCCAGTGATACCATATATACACGTGCGGGACCTGAAATAAGCGTGGCTGCGACCAAGACCTTCACTGCCCAGTTGATTGCCTTGTTCTGGCTTGCCATATCGGAGTCTCGTATGGATCCGAGAATACAGAGCGAGCTGGTCAGGGGGTTCAGGCAGCTTCCGGATAAAGTACAGCAGGTACTTGAACAAGAAGAAGTTATCGCAAAACACGCCGCTTCCCTGGCAGAATACGACAATGTATTTTATATCGGTAGAGGGATAAATTATCCCATTGCCATGGAAGGGGCCTTAAAACTGAAAGAAATATCATATATACATGCGGAAGCCTTTGCCGCGGGAGAGATAAAACATGGTCCCTTTGCCCTTTTAAGCTTTGAAACCCCCGTAGTTGCCATACTGGCACATGATAAAAGCTATGACGCGATGCTGACAAGTATAAAGGAGATCAAGGCACGGGGCTGCCCGGTTTATGTCATTGAAGAAGATAATGACGAAAATATAAAGAATCTGGCGGATTACCTGATACCAATACCTTCAGTCGCCGAGATTTACTCACCCTTTGTAAATACAGTGGTAATTCAATTGATTGCCTACTATGCGGCCAGGAAACGTAATTGTCCCATAGATTTTCCCAGAAATCTGGCAAAAAGTGTTACCGTTGAATGATCTTGTTGACGCTCGCACTCTATGACCGTATCCAGTTTGGGGTTAGTGACCGTGTAGGCAGTTCAAAAAGATGACTTGATCGGATGGTA
>JAFGOB010000143.1 GCA_016926695.1 Dehalococcoidales bacterium
AGCCGGCTGAGCCAGGGACGAGCAGGCTCCGGTCATCGTCCTGAACAAAGTTCAGGCTTCCACTTGCGGAGTCCTCTGGCGACCCGGCTGCTCGACTCCAGAATGTTAGTACTTTCGGGGTAATCTCCCGGTATCGGATTAATTGCTTTTGAGTTGGGATCGTATATATTTTGTATATAGCACTTATTTTGATTCGTCATTGTGAGGAGTGTAACGACGAAGCAATCTCTAAATGACTTTAAATAAAATATGCCGGCAACCGGGCTCTATCCCTGACCTAAAACACGGGCGGAACATGAAACGATTATCCTGATCCCGGATAAAAAGTTATGAGATCGCTTCGTGGAGAAAAGGCGGCTCGCAATGACGAATTGTGATTTATGCCTTAATTCCCAACCCACGGTATCATGTGAATATCACTATGAGGGCACCCGGTGGGTGCTTCTCCTTCTGAAAAGTCCGCCATTCTTGTCCGCCGAGGCGGGTTAAGGAACATGAGAGAGGACATGAACATTGTTCAAACCAGACTGCTTTATCAGATCGTAATGAGTAGGACTGTCCTCATACTACAGGGAATAGAACGCTATCCTCCCACCAGCATGGGAGAAAGGGTCAGTGTATCCTGGTCCTGCAAGACGGTATCTTTAACGTTTTTGTATTGGACCAGTCTGTTGTTCAGGATGATCACTACTTCGCCGGTCACATTCCCGGTTGAAGGATCCAAAAAAGAATTAACGGCATTGGGATTATCTCCGGCCAAACCGGAGAGATATTCGCCCAGGGTTGTGCCGGCTTTCACCTTACGCTTGAGGATATTTCCCCTGGTTTCCTCTTCTCCGAACAACTCGGCAATCCAGGAATACATCTGTAAATTGAGGGTAATCATATTGTCATCTGTCATAACTTGATTATAGCATCCCTGATCGGAGCTTTTCCAGATCGAACAAGGATTGGCGTCAGAGAACGTGTTATTCTATAAAAGCCTTAATTGTTGTTCGGTATAAGAACGCTGAATGTGCTACCCTTGCCTGCCATGCTGGCCAGGGTGATTTTCCCGCCGTGGGCTTCCACTATCTTGTTGGAAATAGCCAGACCAAGGCCTATTCCCGGAACATTTTTATTTTTGCTCGAACGGTAATAGGGCTGGAAAATCTTGCTTTGATCGTCGGTTGAAATACCGATTCCCTGGTCGACGATTTCAAAATAAAACCCCTTGTCCTTCATTCCCGCCCGCATCGTAATGGTACTATTTTCCGGGCTGTATTTGCTGGCATTGGAAAGCAGGTTGGTGATTACCTGCTCCATGCGGGATGTATCCACATTCATGGTAGTCAATTCAGGGCTTATATTTACAACCAGCTCTTGAGAGCGTTTTTCCAGGTTGGGTTTGAACCTTTCGATGATCTCATGCAGAAAGTCCTGTGCATTGATAACGCGTCTCTTCAGATCGAAAGTACCCTTGGAATACCTGGCAAGGTCCAGCAATTCATCCAGGCGATTGGTCAGGAGCTTGGCGCTGTCATTGATATTTTTTACCAGTTTTTCTTTAATTTCATCGCTCAACCCATCCATATCCTGTAGAATATCGCTGGATACCACCACGGCCGTGAGCGGGTTCCTTAACTCATGCGCCAGAACATTTATAAAGAGGTTCTTTACCTCCGCTTCTTCCTGAAGCTTCTGATTATGCTGCTTTTCTTTATGGTAAAGTTCCCGGAGTGTCGCTTCAAGCTGCTTGCGCCGGGTAACATCCATATCCGTACCGCGGTAACCAAGTAAATTTCCCGTACTATCCAGAGCGGGAATAGCGCTTGTTTCAAGGATGATTACACGTCCGTCCTTACAGACCCGGCGGCTGGAAAAATCCGTGATAGTCTGTTTGTTTAAAAAGTACTCCCGCATTCTGGATGTATAATCAGACCGGTCTTCCGGAGGTACCAGATCGAACAAATACTTGCGTCCCACCATTTCTTCATTGCTATAACCCGTTAAGACTTCAACGATAGGGCTGACATAGCGATAAAGCATTTGTTTATCTACTTCCCAGATCATCTCACCGGCTGTTTCTGCGACCTGTCTGAAACGTTCCTCACTTATTCGCAGTTTTTCTTCGGACTGTTTATGCTGCCGTCTCATCTCGGCATCATACAACTCTCTTTCAACCACAGGCGCCAGGCGGGCCAGATTGCCCTTCATTACATAGTCCTGGGCGCCGGATTTCATCAACATCACAGCAGTCTCTTCCCCAATCGCACCCGATACAACGATGAAGGGTATATCCAGACCTTTTTCTTTAAATATTTTCAGAGCTGAAGGAGAATCGAACTGAGGGAGATTATGATCCGAAAGTATCAAATCAAACACATTCTTTGCGAGGGCTTCCTCCATCTCCACTCCGGTTGATATTATCTGGAAATCGACCTCATAACCAGCCTTCTCCAAAGTCCTGATATTCAGGGCTGCATCGCTCTCAGAGTCCTCAATTTGAAGCAGTCTAATTTTCATGTTCGTACCCATTTTATTATTCTACAGAGATGCCCATCGCATTATCGACCGTTTTTTTTAACCGGTTGTGCCGGGTAATATATTCATATACTGAAAACATAATCATTCTCCTGACGGCTCCTTAAGTGTAAAGTAAAAACTGGCCCCTTCGTTGACCTTTGACTCAGCCCACACCTGACCGCTATGCCTGCTGATAATACGCTGTACGGTAGCCAGTCCGATGCCCGTACCCGGATACTGGCTGGATTTATGGAGACGCTGGAAAACCTTGAACAGCTTATTGGCATATTCCATATCGAAACCGACACCGTTATCACGCACAAAGAAGGTCCTTTTATTCTGGCGGTAGACCTCACCGAACAGGATATGGGCCTGTGGAATATTGGCAGTGAATTTAACCGCATTGTCCAGCAGGTTGGTCAAGGCTATCTCCAGAAGATGGGGATCGCCCTTGGAAGTCAATCCCTGCTGGATGACGAACTCTATCTTCCGTACCGGATTGGCCTGCTGAAGACGCGTTGTTATAGTGGTTACAAGGGCAGTCATGTCAACATCCTGCCACTTGATCTCACTCCGGGTATCTCTTGAGAAACGCAAGAGGTCCTCGATCAATTGTCCCATACGCTGGGTTTCGGCCCGGATACGGTTAAGAATGCCAAAACCCTTTTCCCCGAGTTTATCCTTGTAGTCTTCCACCAGCACCTGGCTCCATGAGTCTATACCCCTCAACGGAGCACGCAGGTCATGCGAGACGGAATAGGCAAACGATTCAAGCTCTTTATTGGCGTTTTCAAGCTGAGAAGTACGTTCGCGCACCCGTTCTTCAAGCGAGGCATTCAGTTTGTTTATTTCTTCTTCCCTGGCTCTCCTGTCGGTAATATCACGGATAATAGCCTGAAGGTAAATTTTTTCCTCAATCTGAAAATACCTGGCGCTTACTTCCACCGGAACAGATGTACCATCTTTACGCTTATGTAGCGATTCTGCCGTAGCTGAACCCGTTTCCCTCATTTTATTTAACAGTACCTGAAAAGAGTTCAGGTTCTCCGGAGCAACCAGTGAAGCCAGGGTACTACCCAGGAACTCGGCCCGTTTGTAACCGTATATCTCCAGTGCGCGGTCGTTAACCTGGACGATTTTCCCCTGTTCATCGCAGATAAGAATGATATCGTTGGCATACTTGACCAGGTATTCAAAGGGATTGAGCAGTGTCTTGCGCTTAGTGTTTTCCTGGGCAATCGCCTGGTACAACATGTGCTGTTTTCTCTGCCAGAAAAAGGCCACGATAATCAATATTATTATCAATACTACCAGGGTAGACCCGATTGTCAGGGTTCCCCCCAGGTTCCACATGGAAAATATTTCATTTGAATCGATTTTAGAGACCAGATACCAGGGCGAACCGGGTACAGGAGCTATGGCTGAGAGTACCTTTGAACCCCGGTAATCAACCCCACTGTATATACCTTCACTCCCTTGCACTGCCATCACGGCAACGTCACTTTTGTTCTCCAAAGGAACTTCTAAGGCAGTGTTGCCGCCTGACTGGTGGGGCGAAATATTCAGATATACCGCTGAATCACCGCGTTGTTCTACCAGCATGGTCTCGCCGGAATAACTGGCTACCGGCCAGGACTGTATCATGGGATACAGGTATTGTCGGGGATCGAGGCTGAATACCACAGCTCCGAGTGCTGTCATGCCATTTTCCCGTTGAGAGAAAAGTGGTGCAATAATATTTGTTTCCGGACTACCGTCGACGCGAAAAACATCGATATCCACCCATACCGCCTGGCGCCCGGACAGTGCGCGGGCAAGATGTGATGTTAGAAAAGAGGGTATCGATCCCCGGTCTGTATCCAGTCCTGCCAGAACATTACCGTCCACATCCACCAGGCAGATATCCTGATAAAGGAAGGACTCTTCCATTCCATTCAGCTCATTGAAAACAGCCCGGGTTGCCGCAGCATCTCCCGGCGAACCGATCAGCCCCGCCACGTTTTCTATCAGTAAGGCGCTGTTCATCACCGAGTTAGCGTGACTTATCTTTTCAGCACGCCATTGCGAGACCTGGGCCGTTTTCATCCGGGAAACAGCATCTAGCTCGCGTTCGGCAGCATTGAACCCCTCCTGCTCCTGGATCTGATAAAGAAAATATCCTCCGGCTATCACCACCTCGATAGTTATCACGATAACCAGGATAAACAGCAAGGGAGACCATGGCTTTTGAATCTTAGGCTTACCTTTGGCCTGTTTGATCTTTTCCCTTTCTGCCATCAGCAAAAACTGACGCAATAAATGGTTTTCCCCGAAACGCATCGGCCCTTAGCCCTTTTACATTTCCGTTGCCAAAAAGAAAATACCAGAGTTTATTTTGTCTGCCATATGATTTCAAGTTTAGAGTGGCGGAGATAAGGCTTCAACGGGGGTAAAACCCAATTGGGATAGGTTTTATGGATAATATTGATCCGTAATGAGACCGGGAAAAAGCGTCGGTTTCTCAGTTCTCAATCAATAGTATTCGGTTTTGAGGTTGTGAATCTGTAAAGAAACTGCGGAGACCGGGGTATGACGGCAACGACAGTCAGATTCCGGTTTTCCGGGGAAATAAAGGAAAACCTGGATTTATTTTTTCAACTCAAAGGTCTATTCCCAGGGCTTTCAAGTCCTCTACTGTCGGTAGTGTCTCTGGCTGCCTCGGCCATGGATTGATGAAAACCAGCTTGCTGAATTTCCATTTGCCGTCTACCTTTTCATATTCGCATTCATGCCTGCCCTGGTTCCATTTGAGGGCATTACCAGTTTCCGGGTCAGCTACAAGGATATACATCATCCAGTGCCCTTTAGCTTTATTACCCTTGACCTCAATTACCGGGAGCGTAACGAAATGCCCGTCACGGCCTTTACCGGCATTGACTCCGGATATCACCTCAGTGAAAAGCCGGTGTATCTGCTCCTTCCCGGTACGCAGGTGATGCCTGTAAATATGGGCGACGGCATGACTTGTAAAACATTCTGTCATTTCTTCCCATTTGCGGTTATTAAGCCAGAAAACATAGTCACGGTGCAGATCTTTAATGGCCTCCTTGTCTTCCAGGGCCTGTAGCCTGCTTTCCAGTTCTTGCATTTCCATATCAGGCCTCCTTTTTCATCTTCTCCGGGATATTATTTTCCGGGACAAATGCTATCCAGTGTAGCGCCATTCAATTAAATGTATAGTTTCCAGTGTGTCTTCAAATTTAAAAATGTTGTAAAGCCAGATATGAGATATTACACCAGAAATTACTGACTGCTGTCGTTCTCTGCAATCTCCAGCCGGTACCTGTGCATGGGATCAAGCACTGTTATACGCAACTGCTGTCCGGGCTTGAGGTTATGAGCCTTGAACCACTGGTTCATACCGGTACTGAATCCTCTATTGTCATCGGCGTGAATATAGTATTTCACCTGAAGCAGACCTGTATCCGTCTCCATCTCTATTTGTGTTTCTTCAGAGGGGAAAAGGCCTTTTTTCTCGGAGGGTATATGCAGGTAATTATGCGCCAGGTAAGCCTGCCGGACCGATATTTCGAAATTTTCCGCTGCCGGGAAGGATGGATGCTTGCGCTTTTCTGATTCGAGAATGCTTACTATTCGATCAAGGATGCGGTCAGCCGCCTCACGCTTGCTCAGAAGGGGTAGATCTTCCGGTTTGGTTTCTTTGCCGATCAGTGTCACTTTATTGGTATCGGCGCCGAAAACACTATTTTCTCCCGCTATTTCATTGGCAACGATAAGATCCAGGTTTTTTTTATCCAGCTTCCTGCTGGCATTGGCAATCAGGTCCCGGCTTTCGGCAGCAAAGCCCACCCTGATAAAATTACCGGTGACTTCCGCCAGAATATCGGGAGTATTGACCAGGTCAAGAGTAAGCCTGCCCTTTTCCTTCTTGATCTTGTCGGCAGCTACAGCAGCAACCTGGTAGTCCGCTACTGCCGCTGCCATAATCAGCACATCAGCCTGTGCTACCGCTTTGTCAACAGCTTCTTTCATTTGTGCAGCCGTCTCAACCGGCGCCACTGCTATACCTGCCGGCTGCGCCAGAGCGGTCGGAGCGGTCACCAGGGTCACGTTCGCTCCCCTGTCCCTGGCCGCCTCAGCCAGGGCATATCCCATCTTGCCCGATGAGCGATTGGAAATAACGCGCACCGGATCTATCGGCTCCTGTGTACCCCCGGCGGTAACCACAATATATTTGCCTGCCAGATCGCCCTTTTGTCCCAGCACTTTGCGGACCTGGCCGATGATGGTCTCGGTATCCGGGAAGCGACCCTCGCCGAATCCTCCGGATGCGAGCCGCCCGACAGAGGGTTCTATTATGTGAAACCCTCTGTTTTGCAGTTTAAGTGTATTCTCCCGGGTAACCGGGTTTTGCCACATGGCGGTATGCATGGCAGGAACAACCACCACCGGGGACTGAGCAGCCAGGACGGTAGTGGTAAGCATATCATCCGCCAGCCCGCAGGCGATCCTGGCTAAAATATTTGCCGTGGCCGGGGCAATTACAATAACATCTGCTTCTTCCGAAAGTGCGATGTGGTTAATACGGTTCTCAGGCGTAGTCTGAAACATATCCGTAACTACCGGGTTGCCTGTCAGGACTTCGAAAGTCAGAGGGGTAATAAATTCAAGCGAAGCATGGGTCATAATCACCCGTACCCTGGCGCCAGCCTGCGCGAGCTTGCTGGCCAGATCGGCAGCCTTATAAGCAGCTATGCCCCCCGTAACGCCCAGGACGATATTTTTGTCGCTTAACATCTACTCACCCCGTCAGGCCTTATTCATGGCATATACCATTCTCAGTCCTATCAGAATCAGGTCGGGATTAACTATATCAAAAATGTGGCTTTCTTTGGCGATTGTATCCAGAAAACCTCCAGTCAGGATTACCTTGGCTTTTTCCGGCAGCTCTTTCTGAATGCGGTTGACCATGCCCTCTATCAGGCTGATATAGCCGAAAACTATTCCTGACTGCATGGCCGAAACAGTATTGGTACCTATAGCCCTGGCGGGACGGCTGAGATTGACCCGCGGCAACATGGCAGTACGGGCAAATAATGCTTCAGCACCCGTCTGGATACCGGGGGCTATCGCTCCGCCTATATAATCCCCGTTTTTAGAGATGGTATCGAAGGTGGTAGCCGTTCCCAGGTCGACTATAATAAGGGGACCTCCGTAAAGCTGAAAAGCCGCCGCACCATGGACTATGCGGTCGGGACCCACCTCCCTGGGATTGTCCATACGGATTTTCACCCCCGTCCTGGTGCCTGCGCCGATCACCAGCGGTTTTAGATTGAAGTAGCGCTGGAACATAATTTCAAGGGTATTGACCGCCGGCGGGACTACCGAACACAGACAGACATCTGTAATATCATCGGTTCCCAGGTCCTGACTGCGCAGCAGGCTGAGCAATATGGCGGCATATTCATCCGGTAAACGGCTGATGCTGGTGGACATACGCCAGGTTACCACCAGCTCTTTTTCTTTAAAAATACCCAGTCCTATCCCTGTATTGCCTACATCTATTGCTAACAGCATAGTCACACCTCAAATATGGCAGTCCGAAATCGCAGCCGCAGCCATACACACAATATTCTATGTCAATTTTCTTTCAGTTGTCTAATAGCCAGAGGCAGGAACGGGAGCAGGTCGCCGGCCAGCATACCGGCATCACCGGTTTTCTCTTTCACCATCTCACCAGCCAGTGCATGCACATAAACAGCGCAGGAGGCAGCTTCGAAAAGCTCCAGTCCCTGGGCCGCCATCCCGGCCACAGCTCCCGCCAGTACATCGCCTGTCCCCGCTGAGGCTAATCCAGCATTGGCGAAGGGGCTGACATTAACTCTGCCGTCGGGAGCTGCAATCACCGTATAGGCGCCCTTGAGTACCACGGTCTTATGCCATTGTGCGGCCGCTTCCCGGGCAAGACTGATACGGTCTGACTGGACCTCGGTAACGGTCCTTCCCAGTAAACGGGACATTTCTCCGGCATGCGGAGTCAGAACGGCATTATCCTTGAAGGTCTTCCACCACTCCGGAATACCGGCCAGGATATTGATGCCATCAGCATCCAGCACCACACGAGGCAATTTCAGGCTGCTTTTTACCAGCAGGGACTCAATCAGGTCCTTTACAGGCTGACTCTGTCCCGAACCGCAGCCAGCCAGCAGCACATCGTATTGGGGCAACTGCCGGCAGACCATCTCAACCGCATCGGTTGAAAGCAAACCGGCCGACGATTCAGGCAGGGGCACATAAGTAACCTCGGTTAATTTTACCGCCAGCACCGGATAAAGGCTGCGAGCAATGGCCAGGGTGGTCAATCCGGCCCCGACCCTGAGTGTGCTGCTGCATGCCAGGTAGGCCGCTCCCGGATAATTGATTGAGCCGGTCAGGGCCATGATCTTCCCGTGAGTGCCCTTATGCGCAATCAGTGAACGTCCGGGTAAAATGGCCTTTACCCCTTTCGGCCCGAGCAGACGGGTCTGGATATGGTCTACCAGGCTATGAGGGATACCGATATCCACCAGGCTGATTTTACCGGCTTTTTCAGCCCCCGGCAGATTATAAAGCCCTGTTTTGGGAAAGCCCAGAGTAATGGTGTTGTCTGCTGAAGGCGTAGACGGGTCTACCAAACCGCTGTCCGCATTAAGGCCTGACGGTAAATCCAGCGCGATCACCCGCAGGTCCGACCTCTTTCTCCTGGCTTCATTTACCTCGCCCAGAATATGTGCAAAAGTACCTGTCAGAGGCCGGCTTTTACCTGTACCGAAAACGGCATCCAGAACAATCCCGGCTTCCGACAGCCATTCGCTGAACTTGTTAAAATTGACATCGTTTTGTAATTCACAATAATGTATTCCCCTTTTCTTTACCTCTTCCAGGTTTACATCCGGGTACTTGCGCCTTTCACAAAGGTAAACCTTTATCCTGCCGGCCCCCCAGTCATATAGATGGCGGGCTGCTACCAGTCCGTCACCCCCATTATTACCCGGGCCTATCAGTACCAGTATGTTTGCCCTGCGGATATCGCCAACCAGCCTGTGTACCTCTTCCGCTACAGCCTTACCCGCCACCTGCATCAGTTGGTCCAGCGAAATGCCGAATTGGGAACAGTCCCTTTCCGCCTGCTGCATCTGAGCTACCGAAACAATTTTCATCTCGACTTTCCCTGCTAAACGTAATTTTGCTGCTGTTCACTATATTGCAGTTTGAAGTTTACCAGCAAAGGAAAAAAGGTTCAAGGGGAACGTAAACTGAACGATGCATCTTACCATCCGGCTTCGCCTTTATTATTCAGTTTTCCGGTGAAACAATATTCATATTCGATTGCAGGTTGCTAAATGGATAGAAAAAAACTATTCTTAAAGGGAAATGAGTAATATACGACACGATCAAATCCCGGCAGGACAGAATGTCAGGGAAATAGCCCCGGGTATCTACCAGGTACGCATACCCCTGAGCGACGGTCACGCCATGGCCCTGGAAAGCATGAACTCGTACCTGATCCAGGGCACATCCGGCTGGCTGATGATCGATACGGGCTGGTACCAGCCATTTGCCTTTAAGGCGCTTGAGGATGCTCTTCACAGCCTGGGCCAGGAGCTAAGCGACATTCATACTATTGCCCTGACCCACAGTCACCCCGACCACTACGGTATGGCGGGAAAAATAAGACAGCATGCTCCAAAAGCCGAGCTGATATGTCACCGCTGGGAAGCCGATCTGATAGAATCACGTTTTATCAAATTCATTGAACCGAAAGAAGACGTTGCTTTCCTGCTGGAAAAACACGGCGTACCGGAAGCCGATATACAACCCATGGGGTCGGCATCCATGCCCGTTCTGCAACTCGTGACCATAACCCTGCCCGACCGCTTGCTTTACGGAGGGGAGATCATCAGCACGGGGATTTACGATCTTGAGATTATCTGGACCCCCGGTCATTCCCCCGGTCACATCTGCTTGTATGAACCGAAAAACAGGCTGCTTTTTTGCGGAGACAACATCCTGCCAACGATCACTCCCAACGTAGGTTACCACGTCCTATCAGGCGATAATCCTCTTGGAGACTATCTGGGATCATTGAACAAGCTGGCCCATCTGGATATTGCCTGCGCCCACCCCGGACACGAATACTCCTTTACGGATATCAAAGGCAGAATCGCCGAAATCATCGAACACCACCGTCTGCGGAGCGCTGAAGTCATGGAGTTGATAGCCGGCAATCTTTCCAACTCCTACGAGATAGCTCATCATCTCACCTGGAGCCTGAAAATACCCTTTGAAGACTTTTCCCCCCTTCAGAAACGCGCCGCGGTCACCGAGGCAATCGCTCATCTGGAATATCTTCGCTGGGAAGGCAGAATAAACAAGACCTACCGGAACAACCGTATCAGCTACGGGAACTGACACCACTTATCCTGTTTTTCTCTTGTTAACACAACCGGCCCCATCCCTGGATTCAGCATCCCGGTGTTGTCCCAACTTTTTCTTAAATCAAACGTTATTGCTTTTATAAAGCCGGTATCATTCGTCAAGAACAACATGTAATACTATTCATTTTTCAACGTATAAAGAATACAGGTAAGGCAAAGTAGCAGAGAAGATGATAACAATTAATAAATCAACAAAAAGGAGAATCCTATGTACAAGAGATGGTTGTTTACTATTGCACTGGGACTGATTCTGATCCTGGCGGTACCGGCGTTGGCCGGGTGCAGTACCTCAACCAAAGCCCAGGAGCCTGCCCAGGTACAGGTCAACCAGCAACCGGAGGGAATCTGGGTCAGCGGCACGGGCGAAATCACCGTTACCCCGGACATTGCTGCGCTGACACTGGGTATAGTCACCATGAAGCAAAGTGTAGCAGACGCCCAGGCCGAAGCATCGTCCGCCATGGCATCGGTGATGCAGGCCCTTAGCGACAGCGGTATCGAGCAAAAAGACATCCAGACAGGACGTTTCAGCATCAGCCAGAGAGACCGGTGGGATGATGAAAGGCAAATAGAGCAAATAACCGGCTACCAGGTATCCAATATGGTCACGGTAAAAATCAGAGAGATAGAGAAGATAGGCAGTATCATCGACCTGGTAGCACAGGCTGGCGGAGACCTGATCCGGATAAACGGCATCAGTTTTTCGGTTGAAAATCCCCAGGACTATTATTCCGAGGTAAGAGAGAAAGCCATGACGGATGCCCGAAACAAGGCGGAGGATCTGGCAAAACTGGCCGGCCTGACCCTGGGTAAACCAACCTGTATCGTTGAAGGGGCTCAATCTTCAAGCGTATATGAGAGCTATCGCAGTGGCTACGGTATGGCGGTTCCGGCGCCGACTATTATTACATCGGCACCCATAAGTACCGGGGAGTCAAAAATTACCCTCAATGTCCAGGTGACTTACAGCACAGAATAACAAATAACAGACAGGCATATACAGACCGCTCCGGCCGGAAGACATGCAGGGAAAACAATCTTTACATATACTTCCGGCCGGTCCTTGTTCCCTTATGCCGGTGCAAGCTCCTCCCGGTCCGGACAGGTAATTTGATCGAATAACCGGCCCCGGCGCTATCTTCCGGCAGTCCGGCACGTTATTATTATAGCCGGCTTGCAGATTGCTGCTTGTACTTTTGTGAAAGAAACACAACATATGTTTAATCATTTTTCCAACTAAATATTCGCTTGCCCGGTGCGCCGGTATACTATGCTTATGTAAACACAGCGGAACACAGACCTGCAAAAACAATAGTATATCTTTCGACGATAGCTAACGGGCTTATCAGGTAAGTTACGGATGAAAAAATATGTTAAAGGAAAACTAAAGGAGGTTACCATGAAAAAGAACTGGTTATGGATTATTGCAGTCGGGTTGGTCGCAATACTGGCTGCTCCCTTCCTGGCAGGGTGCAGTCTCCCGGCTGAAGCCCGGGACACCACAAAAGTGAACATCAGCCAGCAGCAGGAGGGCATCTGGGTAACCGGCACCGGGGAAATCTCCATCAATCCCGATATCGCAATACTGAGCCTGGGTGTCAGTGTTATGGAAAAGAACGTAGCTACGGCACTGTCCGAAGCTTCGGAAGCCATGGCCAAAGTAATGCAAGCCTTGACTGAGAACGGGATCGAACAAAAAGACATTCAGACCGGACATTTCAGCATAAACCAGAGAACAAGATGGGATGATGAAAAACAAATTGACTCTCCAACCGGTTATCAGGTTACCAATATGGTAACAGTAAAGATACACGATACCGGGAATGCCGGCACTATAATCGACTCCGTGGTCCAGGCTGGTGGCGATCTTATCCGCATAAACGGTATCAGTTTCTCTGTAGAAGAACCCGCCAAGTATTACACCGAGGTAAGGGAAAAAGCCATGACTGCGGCAAGGAACAAGGCGGAGGAACTGGCTGAACTGGCCGGGCTCACATTGGGAAAGCCATCTTATATAGCTGAAAACGCCCAGTACTCACCTGTTTATGGTGGTTATTCCAACGTAGCGGTCGCCATGGCAGTACCTGAAGCGTTATATTCTTCTTCATCGATCAGCACAGGAGAGACCAAAATCACTCTGAACATCCAGGTAGCATACAGCGTAACACAGTAAGTATGAAATGCCATTTGACAACGTGAAAAGTTCGTATTAAAATATCGGCATCATCGCAAGTAACCTTTGCATAGAGTACCCGGTGTAAGCATGTTGTACATGCTTGCACCGGCATGTCGATTTTCGGATAAGGTTAATTTCAGGCAATGTAATGGCTATTCAGATCGATTGAGTGTACCGAAATATGAAAGAGAACGCCACACCGGTCCCGCCTGCTAAAAATAATCCCCTGTCAGGATTTCTCTCATTAAAAGCAGGTATACGCAATCGCTCTTTCCGTAAACCGGCTGCTACCTTTTTTGACATTTTCAGTGCCCCAAAATCGAATATTATATCTCTTTTCGCTGCTGCCCGGTCTTATCAGTATCTGAAATGCAACTCTGACGAGAAAGAGAGACCTTTCACCCTGCTTTTGATATGATTGGATACTGAAATCACCTCACTTGAAAAAATTTCGCGACTTGAATTCAGAAAATCGCAGCGTTAAATGGGAGGAGGATAAGCCATATGCAAAGCACTGTATTGATTGTAGATGACAATGTCAGTAACTTGCGATTGCTGGAGAAACTGCTTAAAAGCAAGCAATACAGTGTGTGCATTGCTCATAACGGTGCTGAAGCGCTGGACATGGCGAGGAAGGCCCCTCCGAACCTGATAATCTCCGATATATTGATGCCGGTAATGGACGGATTCATGTTATGCCAGCAATGGAATAGTGATCCGCAACTGAAAAATATTCCTTTTGTTTTCTATACAGCCACCTATACGGACAGGAGAGACGAACAACTGGCCCTGAACATGGGAGCAGCCCGTTTCATTGTTAAACCTGTAGAACCGGATATCTTCATTCAAATCATCCAGGACGTTATCGATGAATTAAACCGGAAACAGGTGGTTACGCCCGAACCCGTTTTTAAGGATGAAGAGGTCTTTCTAAACAACTATAATCAAGCCCTGGTACGCAAGCTCGAACAAAAAGTAGAAGAGTTGAAAAACATCAATCTTGCTCTTGAAAATGAGATATCTCAACGGAAAACAGTAGAAAAAGCGCTGAGGGAGTCGGAAGAAAAACTAAAACGCGTTTTCTCTGCCATCGCCGGAGGGATAATAATAACGGACTTACAGGGAAATATCATTGATTGCAATGAGAATACATATCGCATCATTCAAAGGGATACTAAAGACTCTTTGCTGGGTAAAAATATTTTCTTTTTTCTGGATGAGGAAGAAAAGGACAGGGCTTCCGCCAATTTAAAAAAGACTATTGAAAAAGGAGCATCTTACGATAACGAATATACCATTACCAGGGCTGACGGGACGAAATTCCCTATCGAGGTAAGCAGTTGTATAGCCAGAGACTGGGCTGATAAACCGCTTTTCATAGTGATCAATTTTGCGGATATCACCGACCGCAAAAATTTACAGTATCGTATTTTAGAGCTCTATGAAAAGGAAAAACTGCAAAGGGAAGAACTACAGGAAGAAGCCAACGCCAGAGGTCAGTTTATTGATGTGCTGGCGCACGAACTCAGGACGCCGCTGACTCCTATCATGGCATCGTCCGATATGCTTAAGGATATTTTTGAGACAAATCCCGTAAATATTCAAAAGAGATTATGTTACAACATCAACAACGGGGCCCGCATCCTTGTTTCGCGACTTGAGGAACTGCTGGACCTGGCCAGCTTCGATAGAGGTACATACAAACTGCAATTTCAGAAAACAGACGTCAATAAATTGCTAAATGAAGTAATAGTCGAATTCCAGCCGGTACTGGAACAGAATATGCAGCAAATTGACATGGCAATTGCCAGTAATCCGGGGTGTGTCGAATCCGATATCACACGTTTAAAACAGGTTTTCACCAATCTTCTTTCAAACGCCAGCAAGTTCAGCCCTCAACATAGTATCATAACATTAAGAGTCAAAACAGAGGACGGGAATCTGCTGATAGAGGTCAGTGATACCGGCAGCGGCATATCTTACGAAGAACAGACGAGGCTTTTTCAGCCTTACCACAGGGTGGAACAGGACCGGCAGAAATTTCCCGGGATCGGCCTCGGCCTGGCTATCTCAAAGCAAATAATTGAAGCGCACGGGGGCAGGATATGGATTGAAAGCCAGCCGGGAAATGGAAGTACTTTCAGCTTTTCGATTCCTCTCGCCCGAGAATAGCTTCGTTAAAATCCGTAACGTTTATCCAGTCTTCAATGAAGGTAAAAAACGTCCAGTACTAAAAAACATATGTCTTTCTCAATGTCTTAACAGCCGTTAACCCTGCCCCGGGTCAATACGACGGTTTTTCCCGGATATAACGTTTTTAGGCAGGCCTAAATGCTTAACCATAAAGGCTTTCATATCTTTAAAGGTCTCAAAATGGGCTTCTTCCTGAGTGTGGAGATGCTGGATATGACCTACAAATTTACCACCGGATTCGCTATGGATTCGGACTATAAAGGTATAATACCCGCCTTTCATTGCCTCTCCTCAGGAGTTGTCTTATGTCCAAATCATAGCATATAGCGGTAAGTTGATAGTTATTCGGCAGTAAACACGCAGTTAAAAAAAAGAGATTCCGCCTGAAACGTGCATTTATTTACTGTCAAATATCAGATATTTTCGTCTCTTTTCAGGCGTGTTAAAAGGGAAACTGTCTCCTTTGAAGGCGGGCTTCCCAGCTCAGAGTTCAGTATCTGACGGCAATTCTCATACCAGCGGAGGGCAATATTTTTCTGTCCCAGGCGGCTATAACTGGACATCAACATGCGATATGTATCTTCCCTGCAATTATCCTTTTCCAGGATCTTATGGCAGTAAGCGATACAGTTTTCATAATCGGCAATATTCATCGAATAGTCGGCTAGCTTGTTTATTATCAACAGATAGATATCTTTCAGAGTTTCACGCCGTGAAATGGTCCAGTCTTCATACAGTGAGTCTTCCAGAAAGTCACCCTGATACAGGGACTCGGCTTTTTCGAACTTTCGCATGGCCTCTTCCAACTTTCCATCTCTTTCCAGGTGCTTCCCCTGGCTCCATAATCGCTCGAACTCTTCCGCGTCTACCAACAGCTCGATTTCAGGATTTATTGAATAGCCCTCACGAGAAAAGAGAATACCGGAATATTCCGGCTGATCGAAAAGGGGAGACAGAATCTGGCGAAGGTCATGGATAGCGGTCTTTAGGTTATTGGCTGCTGCTTTCGATCCGTAATCGGGCCATAATGCCCCCATTAATATATCCCTGGAGACCGGAGCGGTATGTTTACTGACAAGGTATTCGAAGACGGATTTGGCCCGGTTGCTTTGCCATTGTTTGATCTGTTTTGTGACGGAACAAACCCTGAATATACCCAGGCAGTATACCTCCAGCCGGTATTTTTCAGGTATGACTTCCGTTTTCAGATCCGCATCGGCGGGATACTGTAAAGATTGAAGCTGTAAGTGAAGCTGCCGGATAGTTTGCTCTTCTTGGGATAAAGCTTCCATAAGCTGGTTCAGTTGCTGTCTGGCCGCCTGAAAACTTTTCTGGAATATCCTTAACTTTTCAACAGCACTATCAAAATAATGATAAAACGTGTGAACACCATCTTCCACACCGGGTTTAGCCTGTATATTATTTTCCAACGGTTGTACGGCAACTGCCTCTTCTGAATTTAAGGAAGGTGCGGATATCAGGGTATCACTGGTATCCGTGCAAACTCCGATAATGCTTACAACCCTGTCCTGTTTATCAACCACCGGGCTCAAGCTTGTCAAAACAGAATATACCTCGCCATCCAGCCCAATTACAGGTATCAGGCCGGACCAGGTCCGGCGGCAACATACATGCTCGATAATTCCGTCAATTTGATCATGAAATTCTGGCGCGATGGCCTGTTTTATATTACTCCCAAGCATGTCTTCATAATTCCGTCTGTCCGGATTCGTAGCGGCGTCACTGACAAAGATGATATTTCCATGAAGATCAAACGCGATGACCTTTTCTCCCGGTATATTCCGCATGCGAGCCCGGCTTCTTGAACTTTTTTCATCCTTTTCATCACCGGTCATTGCGGTGAATACCGGCTGGCTGGATGCTTTCGGCATTTCCGGGTATTTTCTCTCCACAGCGAGATCTCCCCCATCATCCCGGGTTGATCCGGGCATTCCCGTTCTTTTACCAGTTTTTTCAACTTCAGCTTTATTTTCCAAAACAACCGGCCTTTATCGGTCTTACTACTCTAAAAACGGTTAACAGGCAAATCAGAGGTATATCAGTCAGTGAACGTATCAGGATGGGGAGAGTTTTATTCATTTGTATTTACGCAGGTTAATTGGATTATAGGATAATCCTCCCCGGGATGCAATAACCTCAATCATGCAATTATTATTATCGATCCTACAAATATATTATAATCCCTGACGTTAGTGCAAAAAGGTCTGTTATTCAATTGTATAACCACTGTAGGTGTCATGCTGGATACCGACGCTTTCTTGTCTTCCGTCGGTCAGCATCTCAGTATGGGGTGGATTTTGCTTTTTATACCTTTTTGCACTTGAGCCTTTTTCGCGAAACTGAAAATTAACTTAAAATTATCCACTCATTTACCGGCTGTTGATAGTATATGACTTGTAACGGTCCGGAGAACTACCGGTATTTGCCGGAAGCAGCCTGCTGTCAACAAAAGGGAGAACAGTATAAGGGATGGTCATTGCAGACTTACCCGGACAATATGAAATAAAACAATTCCAGACAAGTCTGGACCATGTCCAGGCCGCACTGACGCTTTTATCCTTGAAACTTCAATCCTGGGCCATGTATCTACGCCACAACAAGCACAATACTGATACCGGCATGGATAAATTTCAGGGACTGTACGTATCAGAAAAAGAAGTGGATGAGATTCTCTCCGAGCCGGGGATCAGGCTGCCCGGGGAGAATAAACGGCCAAGACGGGCATATTCAGATCAGGAAGTATCAATAATAAGGCAATATGAAGAACAATTTCTAATCCGTGAGAAGGAAGCTCTTGGCCGGGGGGTCAGTCTAAGGCTGGATACCCTGAAAAACATATATAAGCTATCCCGACTCGAAGTCGATACTATCCTGATATGCCTGTTATCTGAGTTTTCTGCAAAATACCAGAAACTCTATGCCTATTTGCAGGATGACATCACCAAAAAAGCTCCTACCCTGGACCTGGTTTTACGTTTTATCAGCGATACTCCGGAAGATATGTTCCGCGCCAGGGAATATTTCTTACCGGACGCCCCACTGGTTAAGTACAGGTTGATAATTCTTCAGGAAGACCACGTGTCCGGCTCAGCATCCTTGCTGGTGAAATCGATCCACCTTGATGAACATATAACAGGCTTTCTTTCGGGACAGGACCGAATCGATCCGTTCCTGACTTCATGTGCCAGGCTTATCCGCCCGGAGAAACAACTGACCGACCTGGTAATCGCAGACGACGTCAGAAACCGCCTGCGGGCTATAGTATCAAGTAATTCCAACACCGGGGTAATATGTAATCTTCAAGGAGCCCGAGGTCTTCATAAAACGGATATCGCCGAGGCAATATGTTCCATGCTCAATAAGTCCATGCTGACGGTAAATGCCAGGATTCTGACTGCCCCGGAGACACCGTCCGATACTTACCTGCCGCTGATATTCAGGGAGGGACTGCTACAGGATGCGGTCCTTTATATCGAGGATTTATACGCTTTCCCCGGTGATAACAGGGAGACAGCGCTTTTTTATCGTAAGGTCATCCAGGAATCCGGCCATTATCTAAACTGGATAATACTGGACGTTGAGAAAGACTGGCAGTCTGAAAATATGTTCACCGGCAAAGTCTGCCTGAACCTGGAATTACCGAACACAACCTATGAAGAAAGAATGCAATCATGGAAAAAAATCCTGAAAGAAAACAGCGGTTTTTCACAGGATATAAATATCGGCGACCTCGCCGGAAAATTCAAGTTTCACACCGGCCAGATTTCCCAGGCGGCAAAGGCAGCCGTGAATTTGGCAAAATGGCGTGATCCTGAAACCGGTCTTGTCACCGCCGAGGATCTTTATGCCGCCTGCCGGAAGCAGTCCGGGGGAACCCTTAGTGCGCTGGCTCGCAAGATCAATCCATGTTTCAGATGGGCGGATATTATTTTACCGGTAGACCAGATGGAACAACTGCATGAGATATGCAGCTATATGCGATATTATCATACCGTCTATGAAGACTGGGGATTTGCCCGTAAATCATCACTGGGAAAAGGACTGAAGGTGCTTTTTGCCGGTCCGTCAGGCACGGGTAAGACCATGGCGGCAGAGGTTATTGCCGGAGAGTTAAAGATAGACCTTTATAAAATCGATCTCTCCACCATCGTCAGTAAATATATCGGAGAGACCGAGAAAAACCTGGACAGGATCTTCCAGGAAGGTCAGACCTCCAATGCTGTTTTGTTTTTTGATGAAGCCGACGCCATTTTCGGCAAACGTTCCGAGGTAAGAGATGCTCATGACAGGTATGCCAACATCGAAACGGCTTATCTCCTTCAGAAGATGGACGAATATGAAGGAACGGTAATTCTGGCGACCAATCTGCGTAAGAACATGGACGAAGCCTTCGCGCGGCGTATGCATTTTACACTGGAGTTTCCGCTGCCGGAGGAGCCGGACAGGTACCGGATATGGCGGCAGGTCTTTCCACCTGAATCGCCCCTGGATAACAATATTGATTTCAATTTTTTGGCCCGCCAATTCAAGATCAGCGGGGGTAATATCAGGAACATTGCGCTGGGTTCTGCCTTTCTGGCCGCGGCTGACGGGGGTCAGATTAACATGAAACACCTGATCAAGACGGTAAAGCGAGAGTACCAAAAAATCGGCAAACTCTGCACCGAAGGAGACTTCGGCGCATATTTTGAGCTGGTAAAGAACTAACACGGGGAAAACAAAAAATATCGTGCAGGAATAGTAAAGGGAATAATGACAAATAGAGGAAATACCGGATGATTAAAGATCTGGATGAAACCATCAAGCAACTGCTTGTGAAAAAAGGACAACTTAACCACGGGGAGGTAGACATCAAGTTTGAGACTCCCGACCGTGAGTGGTCCGCTTCTCTATCCAGGCCTACCGTCAATCTCTATCTATACGATATCAGGGAAAATCACGAGCTGCGCGGAGTGGAATGGATAATAGAAAAGAACGGAAATAATACGGCTACCAGACGGAAAAACGCCCGCAGAATCAACCTGTCGTACCTGGTAACCGTCTGGACAAATAATGTTGACGACCAGCACGGGCTGCTCTGGAGGGTATTATGCACGCTGATGCGTCATTCATCCATCCCCAGAGACCTGCTGATAGGAAAACTGGCGGAACAGGAGTACACCATCCTTACCCACACGGCCCAGCCGGACGGGCTTTTCAGTAATCCGGCCGATTTCTGGGCAGCTCTGGACAATGAGATTAAGCCGTCTTTCAATTACGTGGTTACGCTGCCCATGGATCCGGAGATGGCCTTTACAAGCGCGCTTGCCAGAACAAGCTCTCTGTCCGTAAACAGACCGGATGCAGAAGATTCAGAACCGGAAACACTGATAGCCATAAGCGGAAGGGTTTTCCGAAAAGGACAGCCGGATAATGCCATACCCGGAGCAGTCGTAGCAGCCAGGGAAGCCAACATGACCGCCGCCACGAATGAAAAAGGTCAGTATATTTTCAAAAGGATCCCATCCGGGAAGCAGACGCTTCAGGTAACGCTGCCGGGCGAAAAGCCCAGGTCATTTACCGTTACCGTCCCGGATAAAAACTACGATATCGAAATATAGATCAGCTCATTTATGTGGGTAACTTATTGATAATATAGGGGGTGATGAATGTCATAATACCGGAGAAGAAATACGATTTTTGCCCGTAAAGGCCGGTACGGGCTGATTTCAGCGAGATCCGGCTAAAGTATAAAAAAGGAGATGACGCTATGTCACCAGAATATCTTTCTCCCGGTGTATATATGGAAGAAGTCGACCGCGGCTCAAAACCCATTGAAGGTGCGGGTACAGCCTGTGCCGCCTTCGTGGGCTTTGCACAAAAGGGGCCGATCGGTCAGCCTACCTTTATTCCCAACTGGACAGAATTCGTAACCAACTTCGGAGGATTCATCAAGGGCGGCTATCTGGCGCCGGCTGTCTACGGCTATTTCCAGAACGGGGGCGGACGCTGCTATGTCAGCCGGCTTCCCGGAGGTGAAACGGAAGCCGAGGGACCCAGGGCCGCTGTCACACTATCCAGCAGGGCTCAACCCGCTATCGAAAGCCTGGAAATCAAAGCTTTGCAGCCGGGCGAGAAGCCAACAGTTGAGGTAATCATCCCTGAGGGTGAAACATCGGGGGAGCAATTCACGCTTGTAGTACGTCAGGGAGGTGTTGAGGAAAAGTTTGAAAACCTCACACTGAAAAAGGGAAGGTCTTCACGTAACGTAGTGGATGTAGTCAATAAAGAGTCCAGGTTCGTGCATATCAGCGAAAAGGAATCCGGACTGAGCCCGGCTGAAAGGATTCCGAACCCGGGCGTGTACCCTCTGGCCGTTGTAGAGACTGCACCTGCCGCCACTACAGCCCTGGCCAAAATCAGCGCCTCTGAAATCGTCGGCAGTTCCGCTGAAAGAAAGGGACTGCTGGGTCTTGAAGTAGCCGATGATGTCACCATGGTATGCTGTCCGGACCTGATGGCGCTATACCAGTCCGCAGCGATCACGATGGATGACGTCAAGTCGGTCCAGTCCTCCATGATCGCCCACTGCGAGAACATGAAGGACCGTTTTGCCATACTGGATTGTCCTCCCGGCATGAATCCTCAGGCAATCAAAGAATGGCGTATGAACACAGCCGGGTATGATACCAAATACGGCGCGGTATACTATCCCTGGATTAAAATTGCCGACCCTCTGGGTGGACCCAGCATCATGACTCCGCCCAGCGGCTATTTGGCAGGCATTTACGCCCGCAGCGACAATGAGCGCGGCGTCCACAAGGCCCCGGCCAATGAGGTTGTCAGAGGGGCTATCGGTATCGAAATGCAGATAACCAAGGGAGAACAGGATATCCTTAATCCCATCGGAGTAAACTGCATCCGCACCTTCCCCGGCAGGGGAATCCGTGTCTGGGGAGCCAGAACGCTTTCCAGCGACGCTTCCTGGCGGTACATTAACGTACGCCGCCTGTTCAACTTCATAGAAAAATCCATACAGACCGGTACGCAGTGGATCGTCTTCGAACCCAATGACGCTGCCCTGTGGGCCCGTATCAAGCGGGATATCACGGCTTTCCTGACCAACGTCTGGAGGACCGGAGCGTTGTTTGGGGCAACCCCATCACAGGCTTTTTATGTCAAATGCGATGAAGAGACCAATCCCCCGTCAATACGAGATGCGGGACAGGTAATTATTGAAATCGGTCTGGCCCCGGTTAAACCGGCTGAATTCGTGATATTCCGCATCAGCCAGTGGGCTGCCGGTTCCGAGACGTCTGAATAGCTCAATGTGATTAAAAGGAGGATAAAATAAAATGCCTTATGCTAATGATGCTTCAGCAAGGGAAGACCCACTACTTGGTTTTAATTTTGCTATTGATGTAGGCGGCACTATCACCGGTTACTTCACCGAAGTCGGCGGACTTGGCTCCGAAAATGAAATCGTGGAGCAAAAAGTGGTCAACGACAAGGGTGTTGAAGTCATCCTGAAAATCCCCGGGCGCCTGAAATGGGGAGATATCACACTGAAAAGGGGTATTACCTCCAGTATGGACCTCTGGGACTGGCGCAAAGAGATCGAGGAGGGCAAGGTCAATTCGGCCCGTAAGAACGGCTCCATTATTATGTATGACAGGGAGCTCAAGGAAGCCGCACGCTGGAATTTCATCAACGCCTGGCCTTCAAAAATAAGCGGGCCCGCTCCAAAAGCGGACGGCAATGAAATAGGAGTAGAAGAGCTTACCATAGTCCACGAGTTCATTGAACGTGTCAAATAGGAGGTCACATCATGCTGCTACAGACTGAATTCGAATTTACTTTACCGCGGGGTTATGTGGACAGCGAAGGCAATCTTCACAAACAGGGTACCATGCGCCTGGCGACCGCCATGGATGAAATCGTCCCCCTGCGGGACCTGAGGGTCAAGTCGAATCAGGGCTACCTGGCGATAATCCTGTTATCCAGGGTTATCACCAGGCTGGGCAGTCTCCGGGACATTAATACCGGCGTTATTGAAAACCTGTTTTCCGCCGATTTTGCTTATCTTCAGGATTTCTATAAGCAGATAAATGAGAACGGTACTTCCGTGATTTCAATCACCTGCCCTGAATGCAGCAAGGTTATTGAAGTGGACCTTGGACACCTGGGGGAATCGTAGGCTACCCCCTCGAGCAGTTGCAAGAGGAGGTAGCCTATATCGCTTATCACTTTCACTGGGACCTCAGGGATATCCTGGAAATGGAGCACCGGGACCGCCGGAAATGGGCGGAGGAGATCGCAGCGATTAACCGTAAATTGAATGAAGTGTCTTGAACGCGGGGAGATACAGTATGGTTAGCATATCCAACATAATGGGTACAACTTTAACGGGAGCGAGACTTGATCTTTTTCCTACCTTCAGGTTTCACGTTGAGATAGGGAGCATCATCAAGGCCGCATTTACCGAATGTTCAGGCCTTGAAATGAATATTGACTTCAAAGAATACGAAGAAGGAGGAACCAACGGTTTCGTTCATGTATTCCCCGGACGTACCAGGTATTCGCACGTTACCCTTAAACGGGGTCTCATCATGACCAATGAGCTCTACACATGGTTCAAGGAAATAGAGGACTGTGTGAGGCAGGGCAAGAAACTGAAGTTCCAGCAGGTTTCCATTATTCTATGGAGCCCTAACCAGGGTTTTCCGGAAATGCGCTGGAATCTTGACCGGGCTTTCCCGGTCAAGTGGGTCGGCCCTGCGTTTAAAACTGATGAAGCCGCGGTATCTGTAGAAACGCTGGAACTGGCCCATCACGGCATCCAGGATATGAGGTAACATACGGATTTATCAATCCGGCACAGGTAAATAATTATAACCAGGAAGGATAATGCAAAATCCAGAAATACCGGAAAACCATACGGACAGTAAGGCTGCCGGACATGAGTTGAGCCCGTGGCTAAAGGAGCATTTGACACAGGTCAATCTCCGCGCTAACCGCATGACCGGACATAAACCGGTCATGGCGGACCGCACACTCAGCCTGTTGAGACAGATCACGGAGCGCCATCAACCCGGAGCGCACAGACCAGCCGATATGCCCCTGTCCAGACCGCTCGAAATCAAGGAGAAGGGGCATCAACCTGAGCCTTCGGGATGGGGGTCTCTGGTACTGCTTTTATCCCAGTCTCACGGAAATGCCTTTGCCAATGATAACAGGGTGACGCATACGGTCAACAGAACGGTCCAACCGGGCATCAGCCGGCCCAAAGCGCCCCAGTCCGTTCCAGTAAGCAGGCCGGTTTTATCCCCTTTGCCGGGACCGGTACGCCGTCCGCCTGTTGCCGGAATAGTCCGGGGCAGGATTGAGGAAGAGACCGTACGCCGCGGTATACAACCTCCTTCAAGCGAAAAAAATGCCTCTATTCCGCAAAGCGTCGAAACCGGCCCGGAGGCAAAAAACGCAGAGACTCTCAAGGTAAGCCCGTCATCGCAAAAGCCCCCGGACAACAGGCAGCAAGTTTCACGTGATACCGCCCGTGGTAACGGCGACAGCCGTTTAGGGGACCTGCCGGCTGGGCCGGAAACGGTCGCTTCCGGACAGGACGAAATATCACTACCGGGCGAACCGCACAATAGCACCGTTCCAAGCAACGATAACAGGCCGGAGAGCGGTAAAAAAGCCTTGAGCGGCGAGAATACTCCGGTCATGCGGGCGAATAAGAACGAAGGGAAGCCCATTGTTTCCGTGACACCGCGACCGTCCGCCGGTCAGCAGGCCGGGGGAAATAACGTTCCGCGTGAAAAGCAGGGACCGGCTGTACGCATCGTCAGTCCTGAGCCGGCGGAGCAGCCCGGGGTTAAAGAGCCGGTTGAAAAAAGCCATCACGCAATGCCTCTGCCGCGAGGAGAGAATACGGGCATTTCCCCTGCCGTAAGCGCAGAAAAGTTAAAAGAGGTCCGGGTTTTTCCGGTTACTGAAGAACATAAGGGCTATCAACCCTCAGAAGCGGGGCAGCAGCCCGCTGAACCTTCGCAGCCTGAATTTATTGAGGATGCGGCCAATGGCGGGGACAAGATCAACGACATACCCGGTGATATTCCTCAGAAAACCGTAAGTGCCGGCAATCAATCCGGGCACGTTATGCCACAAGTGACCGGTGTTAGAGGTCTTCCGCATACTTCTCCGGCAGGGAAAGCAGTACCTGAGACCGCTACAGAGCAGCCGGCAGTGCCCCGAAAAAGGTCAGGAATAGACCTGAGACCGGTATTGAACAGGATTTTTCGACGTCGTTCTTCCGGCGCCGCACCGAAAGCGGCCCCCCCACAAGTTCCGCTGGCGGCTGTGCCGGACAAAGAGCCAATTTCCATGCCGCTGGTCCGCCGCTTCTCAAGCTCCCATCAGCCTGAAATCTCGCAACCCGGCCATTTCGATCCTCATAACACGGAAGCGGAACAGCCGCAAAAAGCCGCTATAGCGGAAAGCCCCATCCCGGAACCGCCTGATACAGGCACAGACACCCCTCATGTATTGGCGGAATATGAGACGGTACAGGCGCTGGCTTCGGCAGAAGAAACCCCCGTCATGCCATCCCTCGAATCCGGTGATAGCGGCCTGAAAGTTTCACCGGCGCTGAGTGCCGGCGAATCCGTATCGCGTACAGTTGCCGAGATC
>JAFGOB010000144.1 GCA_016926695.1 Dehalococcoidales bacterium
ATTACCATTACCTGCATATTCGTCTCTCCGGATGTTTTTATCTTATATTTACTTCTTTTCTGGTTGCCCGTTCTCTTCGTATTGTTTAATTACATCCTCAGTCGGCCCCAGGGCTACCATCTGCCCTTGCTTGATCAATATGCTGCGCTGGCATAGTTGCTTTACGGTGCTCATGGAATGCGAAACATATAGAATTGTCTTGCCTTCCTTTTGTAATTCATATATTTTTTCAGCGCATTTTTTATGGAATGCGTTATCACCGACAGCAAATACCTCATCCAGCAGTAAAGTATCAGGATTAGCACAGATAGCAGTAGCAAAAGCTAATCTCATGTACATACCCGATGAAAAATTTTTTATCGCCATGTTTTCAAATCTTTCAAGTTCGGCAAATGCCATGATGTCATCGTATCTCTGTGTTATTTCTTTGGACTTCATACCCAGGATTGAGCCGTAAATAAAAACGTTTTCCCGGGCCGATAGTTCGGATTGGAATCCGACGCCTAACCCGAGAAATGATCCTATCCTTCCATGTTTTTTTACACTGCCGGTATCGGGATAAAGCACGCTGGCAATTATCTTTAGCAGGGTCGACTTTCCTGACCCGTTTTTCCCTATTATGCCGAACGTTTCACCTCTATCTACTTCAAAACTGATATCCCTTAAGGCCCAGAACTCCTCATAGTCCATCTGCCGTTTGATAACACCCAGTATGTTATGAAAAAGGGTTTTTCTTTTTTCATGAGGTATTTTGAATTTTTTTGAGACATTGTTAACACTGATAGCAGGCATCTATATCTCCTCTGCAAACCGCCGCTGTAACCTGGAGAAAACATAATTCCCGATCAGGAAAAATCCTGCTGCAAACACACCAACTATCAGCAGGCTTTTTCCCGAAGGAAGAACCCCGTTTATCATTATATTCCGGTAAATTATAATGAAGTTCGTTAAGGGATTCAACATATAATATTTAAGCAGGTAAGGAGGCACAACGGAAAACGGGTAGAAAATCGGGCAGGTATAAAACAGCATCTGGGACAGCACGGTCCAGATCTGCGTCATATCTCTGAAATACACATAAAAGGCCGCCAGGATCAGCCCTATACCATATATCGCCAGGAAAAATAAAACATGAACAAACGGGTAAAGCACAATGGTCCAGGGCAGATGTCCCAGCATTACAAATATTATAGGTATCAGTATTACGAACTCCAGCGAGGTTGAAACCAGGTGAGAAAGGGCCGTGCTTAAAACAAGAATCTGGCGGGGAATAAACACCTTGGTTACCAGGCTGGATTTGCCTACTATGGAAGAAAGACATGAACCGGTCCCGGAACTGAAAAATCTCCAGGACATGAAGCCGACAATCAGATTTATCGCGAAATTCTCTTCATGCTTGAACAGGTTCTTGAAAACGAACCACAACACCAGTGAAAAGAGAAACGGGCTTAGCAGGGACCAGAAAAAACCCAGCGAGGTATTTTGATATCGGTTCTTTAAATCCGCAACTGTCAGATTACGGATTAGCTCTCTATATCGCCACATCAATCAATGTCTTTCATATTAATTTATATATTATCTTCACCTGGATCGCGATTGGTACACGCTAAATTCTACTATACTCCTTTACGGAAACCAAAATAAAGTCAGACCGGTTTAATTACGCCAAAATATCCCTGAATGAAAAAACAAGTGGCATTGGAGTATTTCCCCCCCCTTGGGAAATATTATGAAAGGCAGCGGATAGGTCCGGATCCGGTTAAAACTCTGACCGTCCAAATACCAGGCATCCGTTCGTGCCGCCGAATCCGAACGAATTGGAAAGGACGTTATCGATTTTCACTCTGCGGGCAGTGTTGGGTACGTAGTCCAGGTCGCATTCCGGGTCCGGGTTTTCATAGTTGATTGTGGGCGGGATAATTCCGTTTACAATAGTCAGGATACTGATAATAGCCTCCACGGAACCAGCCGCTCCCCACAGGTGACCGAGCATGGATTTGCTTCCTGTAACAGGGACCTTCCCGGCTAGCTCCCCGAACACCTTTTTGATCGCCCTGGTCTCTCCCTGGTCATTGGCCAGAGTGGAAGTTCCGTGAGCATTGATATGCTCAATCGTTTCAGGCGTCAGACCCGCGTCTTTAACGGCTTTAAGCATGCATAAAGCAGCCCCGCGTGCTTCCGGATCGGGTGAAGTGATGTGGTAGGCATCGCAGTTATTGCCGTATCCCAGTACCTCCGCATATATCCTGGCGCCCCTTTTTTGGGCCGACTTCATCTCCTCCATTACCAGTACGCCTGCTCCCTCACTGCAAACGAAACCATCCCGCTCACTGTCAAAGGGACGTACCGCTCCAGCCGGATTGTCATTGCGTGCGGACATTACCTTCAAAGCATCCAGTCCGGCAAAAAGCGTGGGTATCAGCTCCGCCTCAGCCCCTCCCGCCAGCATAGCTTCAGCATCTCCCTCACGGATTACTCTCAATGCCTCGCCAATAGAATGAGTGCCGGCTGCACAGGCCGTCACCGAGCACAGCAGAGGCCCCTTCGCTCCATATCGAATGGCTATCTCTCCGGCAGCCATGTTGCAGATCAGTCCCGGCACGAAAAAGGGTGAAACCCTATCCCTGCTGCCGTCCAGCAGCAGGGAGTGGTTCTTTTCAAAATTTTCCAGCCCCCCTAGCGCGGTGCCTATCGATACCCCTATCGAGTCCGCATTTCCAGGCGTGATCTCCAATCCGGCGTCTTCTACCGCCATGCGGGCGGCTGCCGCCGCCAGATGGATGAAACGTGTCGTGCGCCTGACAGTCTTCTTTTCCATGAAATCGGCTGCCTCGAAATCCTTTACTTCGCCCGCTATTCGCGTCCGGCAGGCCGAGCTGTCAAAATGCGTGATAGGCCCTATGCCGGACTCCCCCCGGCAAAGCCTTTCCCAGTTCCTCTCAACCCCTGTACCCAGCGGCGTTACCATCCCCAGACCCGTAACCGCCACTCTTCTTCTTTCAGTCACTTTCACATCCTGACCCGGTTTTTCCCCGGATATAATATCTGATTTAATGCAAATCCGAAATAGTATAAATTATTTTATAATTTTTGAAAAGATTTTTATTATTGTCTCTGGGACTGGAGGGTATTTACAAATTTTATACAGTGGTGTAAATTAGTTATATAGTATAGGAAAGTGATAATGCCTTGTTGTTCCTGTATAATGGAGCGATAATCGGCCTGGCTGGACTGTTATTGTGTAAACCATAGCCGGATTATTTTACACTCTCAATAAAATATAGTAAATATTATATTAGTGGAGGAAACCAAGTGGCCTACGATGCGACAAAGTTAAAAGAATGGCAAATTGCCGAGCTGGCCGAGGCGAATATGCCGACCCCCGAACAATGGATTGAAAAACTCAACCTGAAAAAGGATGAGATTATTCCCTACGGCAGGATCTGTAAACTGGACTTTCAGAAAATCATAGACCGCCTGCAGAACAAACCGGATGGTAAATACATCGAAGTAACGGCCATTACTCCAACTCCACTGGGAGAGGGAAAAAGCACCACCTCTCTGGGACTAATGGAAGGTCTGGGAAAAAGAGGCAAGAACGTGGGTGGATGCCTGCGCCAGCCGTCGGGCGGACCTACTATGAATATCAAAGGCAGCGCCGCCGGGGGCGGTAATGCCCTGCTTATTCCCATGACCGAGTTTTCCATGGGCCTTACCGGGGACATCAACGATATCACGAATGCCCACAACCTGGCCATGGTTGCCCTGACCTCCAGGATGCAGCACGAGCGTAACTACAGTGACGAGCAGCTAGATAGGCTCAGCCACATGCCCAGGCTGGATATCGATCCCAACAGGGTCGTATTCAACTGGGTCATGGACTTCTGTGCGCAGAGTTTGCGTAACATCGTTATCGGGCTCGGCGGGCGCATGTACGGCTATACCATGGAGTCACATTTCGCTATTGCAGTAAGTTCAGAACTGATGGCAATACTGGCTATCGCTCGCGATTTGGCCGATCTCAGGGAGAGGCTGGCCAATATTACGCTGGCATACGATAAGCGCGGCAATCCGGTGACAGCCCATGACCTCCAGGTCGATGGCGCTATGGCGGCCTTCATGCGCAATACTATCAATCCTACTTTGTGCTGTACTGCGGAATACCAGCCCTGCATGGTGCATGCCGGGCCCTTCGCCAATATCGCGGTAGGCCAGTCTTCGATTATCGCCGACCGCATCGGTCTTAAGATGTTTGATTATCATGTCACCGAAAGCGGCTTCGCCGCTGATATCGGTTTTGAGAAATTCTGGAATGTTAAATGCCGCTACAGCGGGCTCGTGCCCAATGTCTCGGTCTTGACCGCCAGCGTCCGGGCTTTGAAAATGCACGGCGGCGGTCCCAAAGTCACACCCGGCGTGCCTCTTTCTGAAGCCTACACTAAAGAGAACCTGGGCCTCCTGGAAAAAGGTCTGGATAATATGCTCCATCACATCCATACCATCAGGACCGCCGGCATTAACCCCGTGGTCTGCATCAACCGCTTTACCAGCGATACCGATGCGGAAGTAGCCATGATTAAGAAAGCGGCTGAAGCGGCCGGTGCGCGTGCGGCTGAGTCCAATCACTGGGCTAAAGGCGGAGAAGGAGCCCTCGAGCTGACGGATGCCGTTTTGGATGCCTGCAACGAAAAGAATGATTTCAAGTTCCTCTATCCCGCGGAGATGCCCCTCAGAGAAAGAATTGAAAAAATTGCCAAAGTGGTCTACGGCGCTAACGGTATCAGATGGAGACCCGAGGCTGAAGAAAAGGCTAAAAAATACGAGTCTGATCCGAAGTATAATGAATATGCTACTATGATGGTAAAAACCCATCTTTCGTTAAGCCATGACCCCGCCAGAAAGGGGGTCCCTAAAGGATGGTACCTGCCCATAAGAGATTTGTGGATTTATTCAGGGGCCAAATTCCTCTGCCCGGTGGCGGAAGAAATAGCCTTGATGCCCGGAACTTCGTCAGACCCGGCCTTTAAAAAGATTGATATAGATACCACCACGGGAAAAGTCACCGGACTGCATGATGTTGATTAGGAGATAAAGTTTTTCAATGGGAAACTCTCAGGCAGAGGCTAAATTTAACGTGCATTTCTTACCTGATGACATCGTGGTAACGGTTAACCAGGGTACCGACCTTCTTTCCGCTGCCCTTCAGGCTGGAGTCCACATTAATGCCTCCTGCGCAGGCGCCGGTACCTGCCACACCTGTAAAATCAGGGTTTCCCGCGGTACGGTGGAGAGCAAACAGGAAGAAAAACTGAGCTCGAAGGAATACGATCAGGGCATGAGGCTCGCCTGCCAGAGCCTGGTACTTTCCGATCTTATTGTCGTCATTCCCCCTGAGTCCAGATTGGATAAAGCCGTTCAGGCCGATGAACGCCAGAAATCGTCAGGGGTGGCTGCCGCTGGGTGGAGATATAATCCGCCTTTGAATAAGTATTACCTGGAGCTGCCCCCGGCCACCGTCAGGGATAATGCCAATGATCTCTTCCGGCTGATGTGGGGAATGCAGCAAAGCTACGACCTTAACGATCTTACCGTTAATATCGATATCATCCGGAAATTGCCTTTTGTCCTCAGAGAAAACAACTGGAAGATCACGGTTACTACCACTATCATTTCATCCAGGCCGTTTACTAAAGCCAAAATTACCCCCAGGATCGTCAACCTGGAACCCGGCGATACGCGCAGCAGGTTGTATGCGGCCGTCGTTGATATCGGGACCACCTCCATTTGCGCCCAACTGGTTGACATCAACCGGGGCAAGGTAACAGCCGGGGCTGTGACCCTGAATAAACAGGTCGCCTTTGGCGAGGACATCTCCTCGCGTATAGTGTTTTCACAAAAAAAAGGCGGACTGAAAAAGCTCCAGGATGCGGTTATAGAATCGATTAATACCGCTCTGGATGAATTGCTGGACAGCAGCGGCGTTAACAGGGAGGACATCAGCCACATCACCGTGGCAGGCAACCCGGTCATGGAGCACCTTTTGCTGGGACTCGACCCTAAATTTATCTGCCTCTCTCCCTATACGCCCATCGCCAATTTCCTCCCCGCCATGAAAGCCACCTCGCTGGGACTCAACGTGGGAGAACATGTCTATGTCTTTACCTTCCCCGCTATTTCAGGCTACGTCGGGGGCGACGTCATTTCCGGGGTGATTGCCTGCGGAATGCATCAAACTAAAAAGCAAACCCTGTATTTCGATATCGGTAGCAATGCAAAAGTCGTCGCGGGCAACAGCGAGTGGATGGTAGCCGCTTCCTGTTTTGCCGGGCCGGTACTGGAAGGACGGGGCATCGTAAACGGTATGCTGCCGGTCAAAGGCGCCATCCGGCGATGTTCTCTGGATCCAAAGACGCTTGAGCCGCGAATTGAGGTAATCGAGGGAGAGAAACCTGCCGGTATATGCGGAGCGGGGCTGATCAGCGCAGTCGCCGCCTTTCTTGAGCATGGCGTCATTGACCAGCAGGGGAAATTTAGTTCCTCTTCATCTTCACCCGGAATAAGACGCGGCCAAAAAGGCCTCGAATATGTACTGGTACCCAAGGAAGACTCCGCAAGCGGAAAAGATATCGTCATTACGGAGCCCGATATCGACCTGCTGATCCGGGCTAAAGCCGCTGTATATGCCGCTTTCCAGACGCTAAGCCACGGCCTGGATAATAGCAGCCTGAACTTCGAGCAGATAATTCTGGCGTGTAATTGCGGTGACAATTTCGATATCGAGGGGGCCGTTACAATAGGACTGCTGCCTGACCTGCCCGGAAACAGGTTTGTGTTCGTGGGCAATGCTTCACTTACCGGCGGCAGGCTGGTCAATTTCTCCAACGATATGCTTATCGCCTCCCGGAAAGTCGCTCAGACCATGACAAATATCGAGCTGAATGATAACAGCGATTTTAACAATAACTACGTGCCGGCCCTGCGCCTGCCTCATACCGATGAAAAGGCTTTTCCATCCGTAATGAAAAAACTGCCTGTCACGTATAAAAACCATAGAAACCAGTAAACAGGCTGAAAGCGGACTGTGGGTATGTGCGGAGGATTATCGTTAATTCTTACTTTTCCTTCACGGGCTGACAGGAACGCACGCCCGGCACTGCAAGTTAATATTTAGTTATATCATAAATAATATAATATACAGCCTTTGTTTTAACTCGTCTCTTAAACAATAATATGAATTTTTCCGGAGGATAATCCAATGACAGCACAAATCATCAGCGGTACCGAAGTAGCCAAACAAATACGTGAAGAAATAAAACAGGAAGTGGCTGAACTCAAGGCCAAACACAACATCGTCCCCGGGCTGGCGACAGTCCTTATCGGGGACGACCCGGCCTCCAGGAGCTATGTATCCGGCAAGGAAAAGGCCGCCCGGGCCCTGGATATTTACTCGGAAAGGATCGATTTACCCGAATCCACCACTGAACAAGATCTCCTTACCCTTATCGACCGCTTGAATCACGACCCCAAGATCAACGGCATTCTCGTCCAGCTTCCCCTTCCCAAACACATCAACGAGACCAGGGTCCTCTATGCCATAGACCCCCGTAAAGATGTGGACGGCTTCCACCCCGTAAACCTGGGCAAGCTCATGATTGGAGACCCTGACTTCATCCCCTGCACCCCCTACGGCATCCAGCAGCTTCTGGTCCGCTCAGGCATCCGGACCGACGGCGCAGAGGTCGTGGTCATCGGACGCAGCAACCTGGTCGGAAAGCCTATCACCAATATCCTGCTTCAGAAAAAGGAGGGGGCTAATTCCACCGTTACCATCTGCCATACGGGCAGTAAAGACATCAAGGCCCATACCCTCAAGGCCGACATTGTCATCGCCGCTGCCGGCAGGCCCAATACCGTCACCGCGGACATGGTTAAAGATGGGGTTGTGGTGATCGATGTGGGCGTCAACCGCATCGGACAGACCAAAGAGGGCAAGGCTATCCTGGTCGGTGATGTGGACTTCGCCGCTATCAAAGAGAAGGCCAGGGCCATTACCCCGGTGCCGGGCGGCGTAGGTCCCATGACCATCACCATGCTGATGAAAAATACCGTCAAAGCCGCCAGGCTGGCCAACGGCCTGGCATAAGTGGACTAATTTCCCCGGTAATGGTAATTTATAACAATGAAACATCTGTATATCCTTTATTACGGAGGTCTCGATTTTGTCAGTACCCGCTCAAAATGAAACCCTTCAAGACCTGTTCGCCGGATTCAAGGGCAAAAAAGATGAGCTTATCCCCGTGATGGAAGCCGTACAGGAAAAATTCGGCTATCTCTCACCGCAAGCCATGAAGAAGATCGCAGGCTTCCTTAAAGTCTCTGAGAGCCACATCTACGGCGTGGCCACCTTTTATGCCCTCTTCAGGCTTTCTCCCAGGGGTAAAAAGATGGTCAGCGTCTGCCGGGGCACAGCCTGCCATGTCAGGGGAGGCGCTCATATTCTACAGGAAGTGGAAAAACATCTGGGCATCAAGCCCGGAGAAACCACCGCCGACCGGGAATACAGTCTTGAGACGATCTCCTGCTTCGGTTCCTGCGCACTGGCGCCGGTGATGGTGGTCGACAAGACCGTGTACGGACGCATGACGCCCGCACGGGTGGGACAGATCCTGGGTAAATCCGAAAAGGACTGATCAAGGAAAGCACTATGAAATATGAGGAAATGAAAAACATAGCGGCTTCAGCCTGGAAATCGCTGGTTGAAAGCGAAAAGCCCCGTATTCTGGTGGGCTCCGCCACCTGCGGAAGGGCTTCCGGGGCGCTGTCGGTGCTGGAGGCCTTAAAGGACGAGCTTGGCAATCAGCAGATTGAGGCCAATATCCTGGAGGTCGGCTGCATCGGTACCTGCTATGTCGAGCCGGTCATTAATATCATTAAGCCCGGAGAGCCCCATATCTACTACGGAAATGTCACACCCGAAATCGCCAGGCAACTGGTGTCGGACTATCTTGTCAACAATGATCCCGGGACGGACCTCGCGCTGGGAACAGTGGGCGAGAAAAGAATCCCCGGCATTCCTCAGCTCTTCGACCTCCCCATGCTTAAGCCCCAGGTACGCATCGTGCTGAGGAACTGCGGTATAATCGACCCTCAGAATATCGATCACTATATCGCCCATGACGGCTACAGCGGTCTGGCCAGGGCCATCAGCATGGACCCCGGCGATATTATCGCTGAGATTAAGAAAGCCGGATTGAAGGGACGCGGCGGGGCCGGGTTTTCCACCGGCCTTAAATGGGAGCTGTGCCGCAGCGCCCCGGGAAAAGAAAAATATATCATCTGCAACGCGGACGAAGGCGACCCCGGTGCTTTTATGAACCGCTCGCTACTGGAAGGCGATCCCCATTCCGTCCTGGAAGGAATGCTGATCGGGGCACGCGCCATCGGGGCCACCCGGGGATATATCTACTGCCGGGCTGAAAAGCCCCTGGCTATCGAACGCCTGAAAATCGCCCTCAAACAGATGGAAAGATACGGGCTTACCGGAGACAATATCCTGGACTCTGACTTCTGTTTTGAAATAGAGCTCAGGGAAGGAGCCGGGGCCTTTGTCTGCGGCGAAGAGACCGCTCTGATTGCCTCCATCGAAGGCAAACGGGGTATGCCGAATCCCCGCCCTCCCTTCCCCGCCCAGTCCGGTCTGTGGGGCAAACCCACCAATATCAATAACGTGGAGACCTGGGCCAACGTCTCCGCCATCCTCCAGCGTGGACATCAGTGGTACTGCGGGTTCGGCTCCGAAAAGAGCAAGGGCACCAAGACCTTTGCCCTGGCGGGGAAAATCGCCCGTACCGGGCTGATAGAGGTGCCCTTCGGTATTACCCTGCGTGAAATTGTCAACGATATCGGCGGCGGGGTACCCGGGGGCAAGAAGTTTAAAGCCGTGCAAACGGGAGGCCCTTCAGGAGGCTGCGTACCGTCCGGTCTGCTCGATCAGCCCGTAGACTACGAGAGCCTGGCAAAAATCGGCTCTATCGTCGGCTCGGGCGGTATGATAGTGATGGATGAAGAGACCTGCATGGTAGATATCGCCCGTTTCTTTATGTCTTTCATACAGTCGGAGTCATGCGGCAAATGCGTGCCCTGCCGGCTGGGGACCAAACAGATGCTGGACATCCTGGACCGCATCACCCGCGGCGAGGGACAGCCGCAGGATATCGATCTCCTTCTCAGGCTGGCCGAAGATATCAAGGCCGGTGCGCTGTGCGGGCTGGGGCAGACCGCCCCCAACCCGGTATTGACCACCCTGCGCTACTTCCGTGACGAATACGAGGCCCATGTCGGGGAACACCGCTGCCCGGCGCTGGCCTGTAAAAGTCTGGTCTCATTTTACATTCTGCCGGATAAATGCCAGGGCTGCGGTATCTGTGCCAGAAATTGCCCGGCCGGGGCCATAGACGGCGGCAAAAGAATGGTACACATCATCGATCAGTCCAGGTGTATCAGGTGCGGGACCTGCCTGGATGTTTGCCCGGCCAGGTTCAGCGCGGTCAGGAAGGTCTCCGCTGAAAAAATAGTGGTGCCGGAAAAACCCGTGCCCGTAACCGCGGCGCGTCCGGCCGAAAATAAATAGCGATTACATATACTTCCTCCCACTTTCTTCGCCCCTATTCCTAAATTCGCCGCAGCGAATAGGATAGCGGGTACCCACTGGGTGCTGAGGAATAAGAAGGTGAGGGTGAAATTTTTAATTGATATAGAGGTAAAAATGGAAAATATCTCTCTCACCATCAACGGCCAGGAAGTCTCCGCCAGGCCGGGAACAACCGTCTTCGAAGCGGCCCGGGCAGCGGGTATCTATATTCCCTCTCTCTGCTACCATCCTGACCTGAAACCCTACGGGGCCTGCCGGCTCTGCCTGGTGGAAATCGAGGGTATGCGCGGTATGCCCACCTCCTGCACCACACCGGTCAGCCCCGGTATGAAGGTGCATACCGAGACCGGGGCTGTCAACCGGGTCAGGAGGTCCGTAGTGGAAATGCTTATTGCCGACCACCCGTCCGACTGCCTGACCTGCTCCTCCAACCAGCACTGCGAGCTTCAGAAGGTCGCCGCTTATCTTGATATGAAGGAGATACGCCTGCCCAGGAAAGCCCCCTCTTTCGCTGTCGATGACAGCAATCCCTTCTTCAGCCTGGACCGCAACAAATGCATACTCTGCGGCATATGTACGCGCACCTGCAACGAGATAACCTGCGTGGGGGCCATAGACATGATCAACCGCGGCTACGCCATGAAGGTGGCTACCTTCGGCGACGCTCCGCTTTTTGAGTCAGTCTGCCAGTCCTGCGGCGAGTGCGCCGCCCGCTGTCCGGTGGGAGCCCTCACCCCGGTCAAAAGCCTTCAGCCCACCAGCGAGGTAGAGACCACCTGTCCCTACTGCGGCACCGGCTGCAGCATGATCCTGGGAATAAGGGATGAAAAGATCGTATCGGTGCGGGGCAATCCCGCCGGTGCCGCCAACCAGGGCAGGCTGTGCGTCAAGGGCCGTTTCGGCATCGACGAGTTCGTGCACAGCCCGGAACGTCTCACCGCGCCGCTTATTCGGCAGGACGGCAAGCTGGAAAAAGCCACCTGGGACGAAGCCCTGGAGCTGATCGCCTCCCGCCTGTCTTCCCACCGTCCGCATGAAACGGCTGTGATCTCCTCCTCACGCACCAGCAACGAGGACAACTATCTGGCGCAAAAATTCGCCAGGGTGGTGCTGGGCAATAACAACGTGGACAACTGCGCCCGGGTCTGACATGCCCCCACTGTGGCCGGTCTGGCCATTACATTCGGCAGCGGGGCTCAAACCAACTATATCCGGGACTTCGCCAACGCATCCTGTATTATGTCAATCGGCAGCAATACCACGGCGGCACACCCCGTCATCGGGTTTACCGTTAAACAGGCCGTCCTCAACGGCACCAAACTCATCGTGATTAATCCGCGTGAAATAGACCTGGTCAAAAAAGCCGATCTCTGGCTGAGAATCAGGCCCGGAACGGATGTCGCACTGGTGATGGGCATGGCCCGGCTGATCCTTGAAGAGGGACTGCAAGATCAGTCCTTCGTGGACCAGCGCTGTGAAAACTTTGAGGCCTTTAAAGACTCTCTCAGGGATTATCCCCTGGACAGGGTCTCAGACATAACCGGCATCCCCGCCGCGCAGATCGCGGCCGCCGCCAGGCTCTACGCCTCCAGTAAGCCTTCAGCCATACTCTATACGCTTGGCATCACCGAACATACCCACGGGACGGACGGAGTGATGTCTCTGGCCAACCTGGCCATGCTCACCGGCAATATCGGCAAACCCGGCAGCGGCGTCAATCCCCTGCGCGGGCAAAACAACGTCCAGGGCGCCTGCGATATGGGCGCTTTGCCGGCCACCTTCCCCGGCTACCAGGCGGTTGACAACGACCAGATCAGGCAAAAATTCGAGACGGCCTGGGGCTGCCAGCTCGATCCCCGGCCCGGCCTGGTGCTGACCGATATGTACCGGGCGGCCTATCGGAAGGAACTCAAGGCGGTCTACCTGATAGGGGAAGACCCTGTGCTGAGCGAGCCTGATATGAACCATACCATCCAGGCCTTGAAAAACCTGGATTTCCTGGTGGTCCAGGACATCTTTATGACGGAGACCGCCAAACTGGCCACCGTGGTTCTGCCGGCTGCCGGCTTCGCCTCCGATGACGGCACCTTCACCAATACCGAAAGACGCGTGCAGAGAGTGCGGCGGGCTGTGCCTCCCCCCGGCGAGTCCAGACCGGACTGGGAGATCATCTGCCTGATCGCCCGTAAGATGGGCAAGATAGGCTTCGGCTATACCCATCCCTCCCAGGTCTGGGACGAGATGGCCTGCCTTACCCCCAGCATGGCCGGTATTTCCTACCAGCGGCTGGAGAGCAGCGGCATACAGTGGCCCTGCCCCACCCCCGAACATCCCGGCACCCCCATCCTTCATACCCGGTTATTCAGCCGCGGCAGGGGTAAATTCATGCCCCTGACCTACCGCCCCTCCGCCGAACTGCCGGACGAAGAGTATCCCCTACTCCTGACCAATGAACGCAGCATCTACCACTATCACACCGGCACCATGACCCGCCGGGTGGCGGGACTGAACAGGCTGAGACCGGAGGAGCTTGTCGAAATAAACCCGTCGGATGCCGCCGGGCTTGATATCCGTGACGGTGACATGGTTACCGTTCGCTCCAGGCGGGGTGAACTTGACTCCAGAGCCAGGGTGACGGACGTTTCACCGCAGGGGGTGGTCTCCATGACCTTCCACTTCGCTGAAAGCCCCACCAATGCCCTTACCTCCCCGGCCCTTGACCCCATCTCCCGCACGCCCGAGCTTAAGGTCTGCGCTGTGAGCGTGCAGAAGAAAAAAAGCCTCCTGACTTAGGACATTATTTAAAATACTCATAAAATAGGCTTGAACTATGAGAAAGCGGGACACTTATCACCACCCATCCCTTCTCCCTTGATGGGAGAAGGTCAGGATCAGGGTGCCTCATTGTTATTATTTTGCCCCCTCACGGTCTCTAAATCCCTCCTATCTTTCGTATAATGTTCCCTCACCTTCTTATTCCTCAGCACCCAGTGGGTACCCGCTATCCTGTTCGCTGCGGCGAATTATGGAATAGGGGCGAGGAAAGTGGAGAGAAAAGGAGGATTATCCCTGCAACCCATAGGTGAGGAATAGGGCAGAAGAAGGATTATTACGGGACACTAAACAGGAAAAAAAGCCTCTAAAGGTGTATAATAATCACGGTTGATCGGAGCGTGACTATTATGAACACCGGTATCCTGGCTGAAAACAGGCAGCAAACGCTTCGGGGTACAGCCGGCTACTTTATCTTCATGGCTGTGGCTGTGCTGTGCCTGTATGCCGTCAACAACCTCAGCTATCACCAGTTCCAGCCTATCGATCCCTCCGTCAGCTCCTATTATCCGGGCTGGGTCGTGGCCGCCGCTGATAAACTATCGGTAATGCAGGTACCTTTCGCCAACAGGTATTTCATCTCCTGCCTGTGGGCCATCAATCTTTTCCTGTCGTCATGCATCATGGGCAACTTCGTTCTGCTGCTCTACCGGCCTCGCTGGTTCCATCACCTGGTCATGCTGGTCATATCCGCCCTGGCCTTGCTGGCCGTTTACGTCATCTACCATATCTTCCCCTTTGAGCTGCCGGACGAAAGCAGCCGCACCGCAGCCAGAATTATATTGTGGGTGATGATCGCCATCCCGGCTGCCGGTATGCTTTGGCGGCTGTACCTGATGGTCAGGGCGCTTGGCGAAATTGAGCGCCGCCGCCCGCCTCTGCTGCTTTTGCCGTGGCCCGATATGGATGTACCCCAGGCTATGCCCCCCGGCTCCGCTTGTACGGACCTGTCGGAACAGCCCGGCGCTGACCATTCACATGCCGGAGAACCGGACTCCTCCATATCCCCTGAATTGCCACCCGAAACCCCGGAAGAAAAACATCCTGGGACCGAACAGCCGCCCTCCGGTACTCCCGGTACCCCGTCTTCAGCGAAGACAGAAGAAGATACCCCCCGGAATAATTGACACATCCGCTCATAGACTTCATTCTTCTCATTTATGGGAAAGCGCCCTCCTTATCCCCATCCCCTCGCCCTCGATGGGCAAGGGTCAGGGTGAGGGTGAAATATTTACCCCGCCTTTTCCCCCCAACAGCCCCATTAAGCTATAATATACTCGATGAAAAAAATCGTCATACTCGGCTGGTACGGACACGATATCATGCGTTATCTGCTGGACCGCCGCTGAAATCAGACTCATCGCTTTTCAAGCACAACCGTCTTCACCCTTAATGCCATAGTCATCGTATTTCAGGCATAAATGCTCTCTGACAGCTGAATATAAATATTTCATAATTCTATATTTTTAAAACGACATATACTGACGCATATTCGTGGTATAATGTGGCTAAATCCGTTACGGGAGTACAGCCATGCCTCGAATACACAGCAGTAACAGCCGGTTTGTCAGGCTTACAGCCATGCAGTATCATCTGCACCGTAACAAAAGCGGGCTGACCACCAGGCAACTTGCCGGCCTGTGTGATTCCGCCGTTCGCACAATTCAGCGTGACCTCCTGGTGCTCCAGAGCGATATGCACGTCCCGCTGGAAAGGAAAAACGGTGGTCGCTGGAGCATCCTCCAAGACTATGTCCTGCCTCCTGTTTCCTGCTCGCTTTATGAGGCGCTGGTGCTTTTCCTGGCAGCCCGCCTGATGGTCCGTCAGACCGGCGAAGCCAATCCTCATGTCCAGAGCGCCCTTCTCAAGCTGATCTCTATAATGCCTGTTCCTCTGGCCGTACAGTTGAGGAAAAGCATAGATTTCATCGGTCGCAGGCCTTCCGACCCGCATGAGTTGGATATCTTCGAAAAGGCCGCGTTGGCCTGGGTTACGCAGAGGAAGGCCAGGATAATATACCACTCCTTTCATCGTAAAACACAGGAGGAGTGGTATATCAACCCTTATTTCATGGAGATGACCGGCGTCGGTTACTCCACCTACCTGATAGGCTATGCCGAAAGCGGGGACAAAATGGGCATCTACACCTTCAAGCTCAACCGCATCAAAGAGATCGAAGTCCTGGAGGAAAAATTTGAGAATATCCATCAGATCAGGATGGACGAGCTGCTGGGCTCAAGCTGGGGCGTTATATGGGGAGAGGAGGTACCCGTCGTGCTCAGGTTTTCCCCCTCCGTCACGCGGCGCGTCAAAGAGACCAACTGGCATCCCTCGCAGGTAATCCAGGACCAGCCGGACGGCGGCTGCCTTCTTAAAATGCGCGTCAGCAGCACCCTGGAGATGACCCCCTGGATCAGGGGCTGGGGACCGGATGTCGAGGTCCTTGAACCGCTTAAGCTCAGGGAACAGATGAAGGGTTGGGCCAGAAGGTTGGGGGAGATGTATAGATAGAAAAAGGAAGGAAAAATGGATATATTCTATGCACATTCAGAAAATGACCGTGGTGAAAAGCATTCTCTGGCTGATCATCTTAAGCACACATCCGAATATATGGAATCATTTGCCTGCCGGAATGAGTACAGGCAGGTTTTTAGGTTAACAGGCTTGTTGCATGACCTGGGGAAATATCAGCCGGAATTCCAGAAATATCTTGAAACCGGGGGTAAAAGGGGGAGTGTTCCGCATGCTTCCTGGGGCGCAGGATATGCCAGAATCCATGGATTATTAGAACCGTCAATTGTAATAAATGGTCATCATAAAGGCCTGTCGGATGCTTCACATTGGAAAAATGACACTGAACCTTTCAAACGTAAAGATGTCTCCGGTTTCGAGCAAATCGTTGATGTTTTTTTAAAGGATACCGCCATAGACGAAGCGATATTTAAAAAACCTAAAGATTTTATTTTTACTGATGCTTCATTCCGCGATGTTTTTATAAGGTACCTTTTCAGTGCGTTGACCGATGCTGATTGGCTTTCCACTGAAGAGCATTTTTCCAGGGACAAATTTGATTTACGTAAGGGTGAATCCTTATCTATAGACTTGATGATAAAAAAGTTAGAGGAAGAATTTTCCCGAAAATCCCAGCATGGTGAAATAAACATTTTAAGAAACAACGCGCGCAAACATGCTCTTGAAAAGGCTCATTTACCGTGTGGATTCTATTCACTGGCACTTCCAACGGGGCTGGGGAAGACGCTTACATCCATGGCCTGGGCATTACGCCATGCAAAAACCAATAATCTTAAGCGGATAATCATTGTCCTTCCCTATATCAATATCATCGATCAGACTGCCGGGGTATTTAAAGATATTTTTGGAGAAGAGTGGGTTCTGGAACACCATTCCAACTATAATGAGGACGATTCTCGGCAAAGTGCTTATGAAGAATATCTTTCTGTAACCCAAGAACGAAAAAAATTGGCCTGTGAAAACTGGGATTATCCCATTATCGTGACTACCACGGTCCAATTTTTCGAATCGTTATTCGGCAATAGGACCTCCAAATGCAGGAAAATCCACAATGTCGCTGAGTCCCTGGTGATATTTGATGAAGTGCAAACACTGCCGAAAGAAGTAATTTTACCCACATTGCAGATGCTTGAAGGGATTCAAAACGTAATGAGAGTATCCTTCTTGTTTTGTACTGCTACCCAGCCTGCATTCGAAAAGCGACAGGGTTTTGATGGTATCACGACTATAACACCGCTGATAGAAAATACCGCCGAACTGTATGCCAAAACCAGGCGGGTTGTATATCATTTGCTAAATGAGTTGAAACCGGTCGATAATAACGATTTAATTGATAATGTGATACTGACGGGCAAGTCATCGCTGGTTATTTTCAATACAAAAAAGGCTGCGCTGGAGTTTTTTAACTGCACAAAAGAGCTTGAAAATTGGAACAGGAAATATCACCTATCTACCGCCATGTGTCCTTCCCATCGGAAAGAAGTCATAAAGAATATTAAGGAGGATTTGAAAGCGAAGAAAAAAATACTGGTAGCTTCTACCCAGCTTATTGAAGCAGGAGTAGATTTTGATTTTCCGGTTGTATTTCGTGAAATTGCACCTCTTGAGGCGGTGATACAAGCCGCCGGGCGATGCAACCGTGAAGGTGGACTGGGGGAAATGGGAGGTAATGTTTCCCTTTTTAAACTACTGGACCGCGGAATGCCGGATAAAACTTATGCTGCCTGTGCAGGGTATGCCGAAGAACTTATCGTTACGGACCTTAATTCATTATCTCAACATGATATATTCAATAAATATTACGCAAGCGTAATTCAGCTTTATGTAGATCCCGATAAGTACCATATCAATGAAGCCCGTAGTCATTTTGAATATGAAACGGTTAATGATGCCTATCATCTTATTAGAGATGCTACCAGAGGTTTGTATATTTATAATTATAACGATGAGAGCATGAAATTATTCCATTCTCTTGAATACAAGGAATTTTTATCGAGAGAGGACTACCGGAGAATGCAAATGTTCACAGTTCAGGTTTATGAAATTTTCTGTATAAAAAACACGCAGATGTGTAAGTTAATGCCTCAGGGTTTTAGTGTATGGTACGGGAATTACGATAAAGATACGGGGATTTCTACAGCCCCTCTTGAATCTGACAAATTGATCTTATAGAAGGAGGTGTAAATGCTTGATAAGCGGATAGTAAAAGTGAAAGTGAAAGGAGATTATGCCTGTTTTACGCGCCCAGACCTGAAAGTTGAACGTATGACCTATCCCTGTATGACGCCGTCGGCAGCCAGAGGTATTCTTGACTCAGTCCTTTGGAAACCTGAATTCCAGTGGTATGTGCGGAAAATAATCATCCTGAATCCGCTCCGTTTTGCATACATCAAGCGGAATGAGATCAACTCTAAACAGGGCCGAAGCCCGATAATTGTTGAATATAAAAGGGCTCAGCGCAACAGTGTGGTTTTAAAAGATACAGCCTATATTATTGAGGCATCTATTTTCCAAAAAGAACCGGATATACACAACAGTCCCGAAAAATATATTGGTAGAAAAGGCATCGATGCCGATCACGACGGAATATTTGTCCGCAGGGTTAAAAGAGGTCAGTGCTGGAGGAGACCATATCTGGGAGTAAGGGAGTTTGCCGCAGAATTCATAGAACCGGATGGTTCAGAAGAGCCTGTTCCCGACACTATTCCTGTTGGTAGTATGTTATTCGACATCTACTATGACGAGAAGGGCAAAGCGGAACCCCTGTTTTTCTACAATGTGGCGGTCCGTAAGGGTGTGTTGGACTGCGAAGTCCCGGAAAATGACAGAATGATGCTGTCCAGCCATATTCGTCCTCCGCTGGATAGTGAAATATCATCCCTGATTTATGCTTTTAACCAGCAGGAGGAAAGGGAGGCAGAGGATGCTTGAAGAATTAACTGAGTTAGGGGCAGGTATTTGTGAACAAAAATATGGAGAGTGGAATCACGTAGCTCTCAAGGAAGAACCGGTTTCAATTGACATGGTTATTGAGAATGATGGTAGTTTTTGTAAGTTTGAGTTGTTAGAAAAGAATACGATAGCCGAGGTGTTGACATCAAAAAAGGGGAAAGCCCGCCTTTTGTTGGACAAAGCCGAAGAGATATTGGGATTTGGGTCCAACACTGACAAGAAACACCAGTGGTTTTTGGAAAAGCTGAACCGGTATGGTGATTTGCCAGAAATAAGCCCTGTAATGGCTTTTTATTACAGGAATAAAGAGAATGGACTGGACAAGGCGCTGCAGGAGTTTGTTAAACAAATACCGGATGAGAAGAATAGAAAGGGAAATCTTGCTTTTAGAATTCGAGGAAAAAGCAATCGTATCCATGAGGAAGCTAATGTCCGGCTCAGGGTAATTAAAGAATATGGAAAAAACTACAAAACTGGCAGACCTTGCTCTATTTGTGGCAAAACGGACTTGCCGGTAGGAGATATTCCTCATGGCATGATAAAAAGAGTTCCCGATGGACAATCAAGCGGATGTGCTCTGGTTTCCTATAATGAGCCTGCTTTTGAGTCGTATGAACTCATAGGAAATGATAATTCTGCCGTATGCGCTGGATGTGCCAAAACATATGTCGAGGGATTGAACTGGCTTATGTCTGATGGTAGGGAGATTTTTATTAAAACCAAAAAGGGAAAAGAAAAGAAAGAGTTCCGTTATACACACCGTAAATACTTGGGGCGAGATACAGCCATAGTGTTCTGGACTCGAAATAATATAGATTTACCCGAAATTGATCAACTTGAAGCTCCTGACCCTGATGAGGTGGTCAAACTAATCGAGTCAATATCTTCCGGCAATAATACCGTAAGCCGTTATATTGAGTCGGATCAATTTTATTCCTGTACGCTTTCCGGTTCTGCGGCGCGCATCGCAGTCAGAGATTGGATTGAAGTCAGCCTGTCGGATTTTCATCAAGCGATAGCCAAATGGTTCCGGGATATCGTGATAGGTGAATATGATTCGGATCTTAAGAAGATAAAGCCGCACTATGCCGGATTATATGACATGGCTAGGGGTTGCCAGAGAAGAAACAGCGACGGTAGTTACGATAAAGATGATACTTCACCGGCTAGAGTAGCTGCAAATCTCTGGAATTCCGCATTAAGAAATAATGCGCCGTCATTGTGGATATTGACCAGAGTCCTTGAGAGGTCCCGTTTGGATACCAGAGGTATAACCGCGGATAGAGCCGCTTTAATCAAATTGATATTGAACAGGCATGACAGAGGAGGAGATAACGTGATAACTGAAAATACCATGTCAGGCGATCGTCCGTTAGCCTATATCTGCGGCCAGATTTTCGCCAAATTGGAGGAAATTCAATACTGGTCAGCATCCGGAGAGAGAAATGCTGGAATGCGCGAGAGATATTTTACATATGCTATGACTCTCCCTGCATCCGCTTTTGGCCGTCTCTTTGATCTTAATTCAAAGCATTATCGAAAATTAAAAAATGAAAAGCCCGGACTGGCTATCAATCTGGATAAAGACCTTCAGGATTTGGTGAAAGACGTGGACATACAAAAATTACCAGCCACATTTTCATTGGTTCAAAAAGGGCAGTTTGCGATTGGGTATTATCATCAAAAACAAGCGCAATTCAATAAAGATTAACTAAAAGAAAATATTGAGGAGAAAATAAGATGAGCGAAATAGTAAAGAACAGGTATGATTTTGTATTCTTATTCGATGTCAAAGACGGCAATCCCAATGGTGATCCGGACCAGGTCAATTTGCCCAGGGCAGATGCGGAAGACCAGCACGGGCTGGTAACTGATGTCTGTATCAAGAGAAAGGTCAGGAATTATGTTCAACTGAAATACGATCTGAAAACCCCGTATGATATTTTTATCCGGCAGAGGGATATCAACCAGGAAGATAGCTATTTGAATGCCATCATTGGGAAAACACCAGGTAATACAGCATCCGAAAGGCGAAAAAAGCTGTGTGAAGATTACTGGGATATCCGGACGTTTGGCGCAGTGCTCAGTACAGGAGAAAAGGAAAACGTGGAAGGGGGTGAGGAAGAAGGAGATACGGATAAAGCAAAAAAATCCAGGAAAGAAAAAACAAGGAGTGCTGGCACTGTCCGGGGACCGGTGCAGTTTACCTTCGCCCGTTCGGAAGACCGTATTTATCAGGCTGAGCATTCAATTACGCGATGTGCCGTGGCTACGGAAAAGGAAAGAGACGATCAGTTAAAGAAGGATCGTGAATTCGCTTCCACTTTCGGGAGAAAATCGACTGTACCATATGCCCTCTACCGCATGCATGGCTTTATTTCAGCTACTGATGCCAAGAATACAGGTTTTTCGGATGAAGATTTGGCACTCCTCTGGGAATCAATGATAAATGCCTTTACAAATGACAGGTCGGCCGCGAGGGGAGAAATGAACCCGAGAAAACTGGTTATCTTCAAGCACTCCAATCATCTGGGCAATGAGCTTTCTGGTAGATTGTTTGATCGGGTTGTCATCACCAAAAACTGCGATCTGCCACGAGATAAAAAAGATTATACAATTTCCGTCGATAAAACAAATCTTCCCGCCGGTATTGACGTTAAAATCTGGCCGGAAGACGGGCTGTTTTAAGTTGTCTGTCTCAACCGTAATTTTTGGAGGTACCTATTTATGACCGCTGAAAAAGAAATCCCCCGTATCATTCCGCCGCATGGCGGTTACAGTGACCTTATGTCTTTCCAGATGGCCGAAATCGTTTTTGATGCCACCGCGGCATTTTGCGGACGCTTCGTTAGCCCTCGCTCTCGCACCCATGACCAGATGGTGCAGGCGGCACGCAGCGGCAAGCAGAATATTGCCGAAGGTTGTATGGCCTCAGGTACCTCCAAAAAGACCGAAATCAAGCTTATCGGCGTGGCGAGGGCCAGCCTTGAAGAGCTGCTGCTGGATTACCGGGACTTTTTACGCCTCCATCATTTGGAGGTCTGGCCAAAAGACTATCCCCTGGCTAAAAAGATCAGAAGCCTCTGCTATTCTCCCAATAGGTCCTATACGACTTATAGGACTTATATCGAAAACCAGCCGGTAGAAACTTCTGCCAACACCATCATCTGCATAATCCACCAGACCAGCTTTCTTTTAGACCAACAGCTAAGGATTTTGGGGAAAGAATTTTTAACAAAAGGCGGGTTCAGCGAGAGGCTATACCAGGCGCGTTCTGAGCATCGTACCGGGAGGGAAAAATCGTGACTTTCACCGAAGACGATCTTCTACCCATTTCAGCATTACAGCACCTGGCCTTCTGCCCAAGGCAGTGGGCTTTAATCCATCTTGAAGGTCAGTGGATCGATAACCGCTTCACGGCTGAAGGGATACTTGCTCATGAAAGGGTTCATAGCGATGAGACCGAGAATAGAGGCGTCCTGCGCATCTCCCGCGGACTGCGCCTGCGCTCTTTAAGGCTTGGGCTGGTAGGACAGGCCGATGTCGTTGAGTTTCACAAGACCGTTGACCCGTCCAGGGGCATCCGCCTGGAAGGAACTGAAGGATACTGGCAGCCCTTTATTATCGAATACAAACACGGCAGGCCCAAGATCGGCCATGAGGATGAAGTCCAGCTTTGCGCCCAGGCCCTTTGCCTTGAAGAGATGCTGGGAGCCGCTCTCGCTTCAGCCAGCTTTTTTTACGGTCAACCACGCCGCAGGCATGAGGTGGCTTTGAACCATGAACTGAGAAATGAAACCGAAACACTTATCGCCATTATGCACGAGCTCACCCGCTCAGGCCGGACACCTGCGCCAGATTATTCTGCCCGGTGCCGGAGTTGCTCGCTGGTAGATATCTGTCTTCCTAAAACCTCCCGTGGTAAGCAAAGCGTCAGCCAGTATCTTGCCGGTGCTATTAGGACGGAAGGAGAGCAACCATGAAACGACTGCTAAATACCCTCTATGTCACTACCCAGGGTACCTACTTGCACCGCGAGGGTGAGACCGTAGAGGTAAAGCAGGAGGGTGAAACCAAACTGCGGGTACCCATTCATACACTCCAGGGCATCGTCTGTTTCGGTCAGGTATCGGTCAGCCCGTTTCTGATGGGACTTTGCGCTGAAAGACAGGTTATGCTCTCCTTTCTCAGCCGCAACGGCAGGTTCCTGGCCAGGGTGGTAGGACCGGTCTCGGGCAATGTTCTGCTTAGAAGGGAGCAATACCGCCGGGCCGACGATCCGGCTGCCGCCCTGGAAATAGCCAGGTCGGTTGTCACAGCCAAAATCAACAACTGCCGGGTTGTTCTTCAACGGGCTCTGCGCGAGCACCCGGATGCCGAAGGCGCCCTTTCCCTGTCAGCCTCCGTGGAACACCTTTTTGATATATTGAAAGCGCTTGAACAGGTTCAAAGCCCGGATAGTCTGAGAGGACTCGAGGGTGAGGCTGCTGTGAACTATTTCTCAGTTTTCGATCACCTGATCTTCGCCCAGAAAGAAGACTTTTTCTTCAAGGAACGCAACCGTCGGCCACCGCTGGATAATATCAATGCCCTCCTGTCTTTCCTCTATACCCTCCTGGCCCATGATGTGACTTCGGCGCTGGAGACCGTCGGGCTTGACCCGGCGGTGGGCTTTCTGCACCGTGACCGTCCCGGACGCCCCGGTCTAGCTCTCGATATCATGGAAGAGTTCCGTCCCTACCTGGCTGACAGGCTGGCCTTATCCCTGGTAAACCTTAAACAGGTTGCGGCCAAAGGATTTTCTAACACGGAAAGCGGTGCGGTTAATATGAACGATGAGACCCGCCGTGCGGTGGTCATGGCTTACCAGAACCGTAAAATGGAGGAGATCACACATCCCTTCCTGGGAGAAAAGATAGCCATAGGGCTCCTGCCATATGCACAGGCGCTCCTGTTAGCCAGACACTTACGCGGCGATATGGATGGTTATCCCCCCTTCTTATGGAAATGATAACGACGGACTTTAACAACTGAATAAATATAGCAGAGGGCGATATGTTGGTTTTAGTAACTTACGATGTCAGAACAGAAACAAAAGACGGTCAGAAGCGATTGCGGGATGTGGCCAAAGTTTGTGAAAACTATGGACAGAGAGTCCAGTATTCCGTTTTTGAATGCCTGATCGATCCGGACCAATGGGTTCGTATAAAGCAAAGGCTCATTGAAAAAATTAAAACGGATGAAGATAGCCTGCGCTTTTATTTCCTTGGAAAAAACTGGAAGGTGCGTGTGGAGCACGTGGGAGTCAAGGCGGCCTATGACCCTGAAGGTCCCCTGCTGGCCTGAAAAATGCGTACCCTGAGCTCTCATGCTTCAGGAAGGAGGTAAGCGAGCCTTAAAAATGGTGTATTTTCCTGAAATTGGATGAATAGCATTGATCATAAACGATCCTATCTGGAATTAAAAACAAGGATAGATACGGTCGCCCCTCGCGCAGGGGCGTGGATTGAAACAAATATTGAGGTGATACAATGTCCTATACCTGATTGTCGCCCCTCGCGCAGGGGCGTGGATTGAAACACGACAGGGTAATATTGCCCCCATGCCTGCTGCAAGTCGCCCCTCGCGCAGGGGCGTGGATTGAAACTTACTAACCCAATGCTCCCACCGGTAATTACTCCGGTCGCCCCTCGCGCAGGGGCGTGGATTGAAACTTTATCTCGTTATGGATAGGTACAACCCGTTTTAGTCGCCCCTCGCGCAGGGGCGTGGATTGAAACCTCAATCCTTATTTCAATATAAGGTTTTTGCTTTTGTCGCCCCTCGCGCAGGGGCGTGGATTGAAACTTATTTTTTTAAGGGGAGGATACCTTTTCAGATATGTCGCCCCTCGCGCAGGGGCGTGGATTGAAACTTAGTATCCATACTGAATATTATACAGGATACGTGTCGCCCCTCGCGCAGGGGCGTGGATTGAAACGGTTAATCGCTCCCGAGGGCGTAATAGAACCTTGTCGCCCCTCGCGCAGGGGCGTGGATTGAAACTAAACTCCTATTGGCAACGGTATTTTTGTTACCCTGGTCGCCCCTCGCGCAGGGGCGTGGATTGAAACCAGACCAAACGTTTTAAATGCTGGAATTAACGTTTGTCGCCCCTCGCGCAGGGGCGTGGATTGAAACCTTAACAGCTTGAGTCAGCTTTGCTTCTTGAACATGTCGCCCCTCGCGCAGGGGCGTGGATTGAAACCATCCTGCACGCCTAATATTTTGTACTGCATCATGTCGCCCCTCGCGCAGGGGCGTGGATTGAAACAGTTAATACAGGCATACGAGCCGCCGGAGGGGTATGTCGCCCCTCGCGCAGGGGCGTGGATTGAAACTCCGGTTTAACCGTGGAGCAAGCCGCAATCGAGGCGGTCGCCCCTCGCGCAGGGGCGTGGATTGAAACGATATATTGGAATCACATTGGGATTATGTACTAGGTCGCCCCTCGCGCAGGGGCGTGGATTGAAACCGAGCTTCGTCTTGCCATACGATATCATCTGTAAGTCGCCCCTCGCGCAGGGGCGTGGATTGAAACCCTCAAGGCCATGGAAATCTTGATCTAAATAAACAGTCGCCCCTCGCGCAGGGGCGTGGATTGAAACCTTTGTCGTCCGGATCACTAATTATCTCAGTAATGGTCGCCCCTCGCGCAGGGGCGTGGATTGAAACGAGAAAGTGATAGTCGATTCGTTCAACTTAACCGAGTCGCCCCTCGCGCAGGGGCGTGGATTGAAACTCTATCTCTACCACCATCAACACATTGTTTTGTAGTCGCCCCTCGCGCAGGGGCGTGGATTGAAACTTTACGGCGTGGACTCAGTTAAATACTGAGCCTGCGTCGCCCCTCGCGCAGGGGCGTGGATTGAAACAGGATCACCCTACACCAGGCCGACACGCTCCGGTTGGTCGCCCCTCGCGCAGGGGCGTGGATTGAAACCCAGGTAAAAAGGGGGGGGATATCTGAAAAGGTATGTCGCCCCTCGCGCAGGGGC
>JAFGOB010000145.1 GCA_016926695.1 Dehalococcoidales bacterium
TCACCTCCGGAAGGATGGTTCCCGCAGTTCCGGAACATTGGCTCTATACCTACCGGAACTACGGCTCTCTCAGACCGGTGTACGCAATGGGAATGAAAATCGAAATCCCATTAGTATCGACCGATAAGAAAGAAAGATTTTTATTGGATGTAAGTAGAGGGACAATCGACCTGAAAAAAGTAAAATATCAAAATCGAGCCAGGCAGGTTATTATACTGGCAAGGCTCGAATTATCCGGACCGCCCCATCGCAATCCAGATGACACTGAGATTCCCGCACCTCATATCCATAGATATAAAGAGGGTTTTGCCGATAAATGGGCATATCCTGTACCGGAAAATATATTCCATAATTTAGGGGACCAATGGGAGACACTCCAGGATTTCATGGCGCTTTGTAACGTTACTCAAAAACCGTCAATACGGAAGGTGATGTTGTAATGGTAAGTGAAGTCAGAGATTAAATAGATAAATACGTTTCCTGGCTGAGAGATAAAACTGAAACCAGAGAAGTTGGAGGCTATGTCGAAATAACGACTCCTTACCTTGATCGCCATAATGATTATCTTCAGATTTACCTGAAAAAAGAAGATGGATCGTTTGAGCTAACTGATGACGGTTATATCATCGATGACCTCGAACAGTCAGGGTGCAAGATCATAAGCCCCAAGCGTGAACAATTGTTGAAATTAACCCTGAACGGGTTTGGTGTAAAGAAAAAAGGAAATGCTCTTACAGTATCCGCCACTCCGGAGAACTTCGCATTAAAGAAGCATAATTTAGTTCAAGCGATGCTGGCAATAAACGATATGTTTTACCTGGCTGAACCTATGGTAGCCAGTATATTCTACGAAGACGTTGTATCCTGGTTAGATGCTAACGAGATTAGATATACACCTCGTGTTAAGTTCACAGGCAGATCAGGATTTGACCATAGTTTTGACTTTGTTATTCCCAAATCCAGAAGTAGGCCGGAACGCATTCTCCAAACAATAAACCGTCCAAACAAAGATTCAGCTACTTTGCTTGCGTTCGCCTGGGTTGACACCAAAGAAGAGCGGTCTCCGGAATCCAAGTCATATGCACTTCTGAATGACCAGGAACGCTCAGTTCCGCAAGAGGTAATTGAGGCACTTAGAAACTATGAAGTTACTCCAGTCCCATGGAGTCAACGGGAGAACCTCCGCACGGACTTTGCTGCATAGACAGTAGGGCAGATGAATTTCCCTAATAATATTTTCCCCATGCCCCTGCCAGAAAGTATTCCGGACTTCTTGTCATGTTTTCAAGAAAATAACTTGGACGGCAGTGCTTGAATTTCAAAGTTTAAACGGCATTGGAAAGACTTGAAAGAACGACTGGTCAAGGAATTAGGGGATAAACTTGATTCCATAATCCTTTATGGCTCGGTAGCAAGGAGAGACTTCGGCAAGGAAAGTGATATAGATTTACTTTTAATATCAGAGGACAAACTGCTGATAGAAAAAGCTTACGAGATAGGATATAAAGTGGATATTAAAAACAATTCTGTCACTTCTGTTTTAATATATTCGCCTGAGGAAATAAGTAAAAACATCCAGCTTGGTTCCCCCTTTGCGAAAAATGTTATTAATGAAGGAAAAACAATTTATGACAATGGAACCTGGGAAAGATTACGCAGAAGTCTTATTAAAGCGAGCCGATAAAGCGTTATTTGCCGCCCAAACCCTGTTAGAAAAATGTCTTTTAGCCGATGCCATTTCCAGGGCATACTATACATAGTCTTTGCAAGTGTTCAGCCAGTCAATTCTATGTCGTGTTTCAGGCCGAGAGACCAACCCTCCCCCGTCTCCACCAGACTTAAAACAGGTTCGATTTCAGGATCGGGCCTTTTTTTGTAACAACCCGAGCATTTAGCTTTAAAAATTTGGACCAGAAGTTCGAGGTTTCACTGCGTCCCTGTCTCTACTATTGGCTCAGCCCAGGTGCTCCGGGGCTTACTTTTTCTCTTCGAGTATAGCTCAAGCAGCCATCCGGCAAGCTGAAGGCAAACAAGAGCCGGCTCTGGCCGAAACCGCATCTCAGTGCCAGTCCGGATTGCAGCGGGACAAAGCCGTGATATATCTTTTTTTACAGGCGCAGTTCCAGGCGCGGCTCCTGAAGCCGCTGCGGAACATTGGTTTCCTGCATGAATTTGACCAGGTATTGATGGAGATGGCGGGCTATATCATGATTTTGTCCGATTATGTTTTCCTTTTGATCAGGGTCTGATTTTAGATTATACAGCTCTGATCCTCCCGGCTGACAGTCATGCAGCAGAGACCATTCATCAGTCGTAATTGTGGTCATAGAAGGCACCACGCACTTGCGCAGAAGGTGGTCTACCAGTTGATCGGTATCACCGGCATTGATAAAAGGACAACCGGTAATAACATATTCACGGCCGTGTTTGGCAGGATTTTTAACTGCCGGCAATAATGATTCGCCCTCTACATAAGACGGTATTTCCTGTCCGAACAAATCGAGAATTGTAGGCATTAAGTCAATCGCCGATGTCAATCCGTTATGTACACCAGGCTCAACGCCCGGCAAATAAACAGTGAGAGGAATAGCTGCCACTTCTTCATAAAGAGGTGAACGCGCCCAGGCTCCGGGATTGCGTGTTGTTCCGGAAGGTGCAATATTACGTTCGTTAGCAAAGACCATTTTGCCGAATATATCGTGTTCACCGAAATAGAATCCGTGATCGGTAGTGAATATAATGGCTGTGTTTTCCATCAGTCCCATATACTCCGCCTGCCTGAGAAGGTTGCCTACCCAGGCGTCTACCATACTTATTTCGCCGCAATATGTGGCATGGGCTTTTTTAAGCTTTTCCTCGGTAAACCCGGGCTCCTCTCTCCAATTCTTATAAAAAGGCATAATAAGTTCACCATCATAACCAGGCCAGTATGGCTCGGTATAATAATGAGGCGCGTTCCACGGTTCATGGGGGTCCCAGGTATCGATATAAAGGAAAAAGTTTTCTTTATAGTTAAGAGTCAGCCATTCCATGGCTTTAGTAAACGTCTTAGGCGCGAAGCAGTCGGAATCGAGAGGATGCTGGGGGCGCCTTTCCAGCAGCTTTCTATAGGGACTGTGCGGGGGATTGTAGCCACCCTTGGCTACAAAATAGTGATCCGGTATTTCTACGAATGTGGTGAAACCGCGATCATAGTTCATGCCGTCTCTCAGGAAGAACGGAGTATCCACAACCGCGGCAGTGTTGATATCCGCCTTATCACGGAGTAATTCGGCCAGTAAAACATGTCCGGGAGGAATTGGCGTCCACTGCATGAAAGACAGTGTCCATTTGCCGGTCATAAAGTCAGCACGGGTCGGCATTGTGGGGAACGAGGCGCCGTAATGACGATTAAAGCGTACTGATTTCGCCGCCAGGGCATCGATGGAAGGGGTGCGGATTTTCTCATTTCCATAAACTCCTATGTCTTTACGCCTTACTGTATCCGAAACTATCCAGATAACATTCATTTGTCACCTCCCCGATCAACTTGTTTCACTTTTATTTATTATAGCACTATAAATAGAATTATGTAGATAAAGTATGCCCGAATGACTACGATAAAACAGTAAAAACTCTTGTTTAAGTGTCGTTTTTACTTGAACTCCCCGTCCACAGCACCTGGATTTCTTCAAATCACACCAAACGGCGACTTTGCCGGTTCTAATTGGCTGAATAAACCGGCCCATCTGAGCAGGCATTCGTGCTATATTTGGGATATTCGCCAGGCCGGATGTAGCATCAATAATTACTTTGAATAATTACCTGGATGTATAAACAATCGGCCGTGAAATGTTGTAATTATGAAGTAAATCCAATTTTCCTGATTTTCAGGGGTGCCAAATAGAAAGAAAAACCAAACGATTTGTGATAACGGAAAAGGGACAAAAGACCGGTATTCTTTTATCTTTAAAGGAATATGAGTCTCTAATTGAAGATTTACATGACCTGGCTGTTATCGCTGAACGGAAGAATGAACCATCCGAACCGTTAAGCGTTATTAAAAAGAAGCTTCTACGCCAATGGAATACCGGGTCGAAGTAAAAGAACACGCCATTAAAGAGTTAGCCAAACTTCAGCCTCCTGACTTTCTCACATGACCGAAATTTACCTTGATTTTAGCTTTGCGAGGGATGTTTTCAGGCCTGGACTCGGTCCAGACCACTAACAGGCATAAAATAGACCAATGGCTTTTATTTGAAAAGTAAAAATCGATAGCCTTCAATTGATTGGCACTTATTGGGGGATTAAAGTATTCCGGACTTCTTGTCATGTTTTCAAGAAAATAATCTGGACAGCAGTGCTTGAATTTAAAAATGTACACGGCATTGGAATAAAAGGTCTGAAAGCTTAACAGCGTAGCCGGTATATGGTAGTATAAAGGCAAAATACGCGATGGAGGTCGTGATGAGTTCAGCAAGATCAGGACTAGCTATCTTCAATAAATTCAACTTTACGATGCAGCCCGTAGGAATCAAGTTTCTCCTCTTTAAGCCGGAAGGAATCGACAAGCTCGATAAAAAAATGTCCATCTGCGAGATGATACACGAGGCCCAGACGTCTCAGCCTTTTTACGCTGCACTGGACAACTTCACCTGCGTGGAACCGATTCTTACCGGCATGGTGGAAAGCGATCCGGTTTTTGAAAGCGGGCATATCGGCCAAAGCCTGAAAATCTTCGAGGAAGCCAGGGCCAACCGGCGGCTGTACTATTACATCACCAAACTGGAGAAGAACAGCGTCAATTTCGTCGCTTTTTCCTCCCTGGACAAACTGACCTTCGATCCGGACGTCCTGATCCTGTCCGCCAATCCGGTGCAACTGGAGGTCATCCTGAGGGCATTGTGCTTCGCCACCGGAAAGATGTGGACCAGCAAAGGTACGCCGGTTATAGCCTGCTCCTGGCTGACCACTTACCCCTATATCAGCGGAGAGGTAAACTACCTCATCACGGATGTTTCTCACGGTATGAGGGCCAAGCAGATTTATCCCCCGGGTACGATACTGATCTCCATCCCCTACGATAAGATTGATACTCTTATCAGCGGGCTGGAAAAGATAGACTGGGACCCGGCCATGTTCCGCGAAGGGAGGGAGGCCCACGACCGTCTGTTCAGTGAGACCAACGAGGCGCTCCACCGCAAACTGGAGTCGCAGTAAAACGGGAAAATATAAGAAAATACAGGTACAATTGAAAAACTTACAGGCCGGACTCAATAAAAAGCCCGGCCTTGTTTTCGATCGACCTCTAAAATCATTCCGAAGTCCTCTCGCAGCGAGATTATCTGTATTACCCACAACCACCATTTACCATGGAATAAAGTTGTAAATCCCAATTCGTCATCAAGAGGTAAAGCAGGCAGGAGGGCTGCACCATGAAGGTAATGAACTCGCCAAAAATGGGGGCCCCTCTATAGTCTGCCCCCACCCTGAGAGGCTTCGCCCCGATTGGATAAAAGGAGAATCGGTGCTCCAGCATGACATCTTCTAATGAGAACAATAGCACTAAATAGCCGTCTGGTATATACTCTCTTTATTGTCACATTACTTCGAATATGGTAAACTTTAGTATATTTGGAAGATACTGGCAATGAAGACAATAATAAATGAAAGTGGCAGGCTGGTCATACCGGCCTCATTCAGAAAAGCATTGGGGCTTAAACCGGGGGATGAAGTGCTGCTTATTCTCCAGGATGATGAGATCAGGATTATCAGCGCCCGGCAGGCCATTAAGCGCTCTCAGAGCCTGGTCCGCAGCTATATCCGGGCGGGCAGGAGTTTGTCTGAAGAACTGATCCGTGAACGCAGGGAAGAGGTCGATAATGGCTGAAGCGGTCCTGGATGCCTCAGCCTTGCTGGCCCTCTTAAACTCGGAACCGGGCGCAGACATGGTTGCTGAAGTACTTCCAGGATCAATAATCAGTGCGGTCAATCTTTCCGAAGTTGTCGCAAAACTGATCGACGCAGGTATACCGCAGGAAATCGTCCGCCAGGTAATTGAGCCGCTTGGTCTGGAGATCGAGCCGTTTGATGAGAAGCAGGCTTATTTGGCAGGATTTTTACGCTCAGAAACCAGAGACGCCGGTATCTCCCTGGGTGACAGGGCCTGCTTGAGTCTGGGTAAAACGCTCGGACTTGATATATACACGGCAGATAAGTCCTGGAAGGCGTTTTCGATCGGCATCAATATCAGAACAATACGCTGATATTTTTGCAGGCTGCCCTCTGTCTTTTTCCAGGCATAAATACTAATATTAAGTGGTGATACTTCCGGAATTCAAAACTATACCCGCCGCCGTGGCAATCGATCTGGACGGCACCTTTTTCAGGACTGATCTGACAGTTTCCCGGCGAAACCGAGAGGCGCTGGAAAGATGTCTTGCGCTAGGTCTGCCTGTTATCATCGCCACCTCCCGGTCGGAACGCTCCACCCGCAGTCTGCTGGGGAAAGAACTGGCCGAGAGGTGTTCACTGGTGACACTGAACGGAACGAAAATAATAGGGACTGCCCCCCTTTCCGGTTTCAGACGTATCGCCATTCCACCGCAAATCGCGGAGAGGGTTGTAGGGCTGATTAGCGCGATCGAACCCGAAGCGCGCATCACCGTTGAAATTGAAGGCTTTGAGTTCGGCAGCAACAAGAATCCGGACCCCGAAACCCTCTGGCGGATAAATGCGGCTACACCCGATATGGTGCTATCGATAGAAGAAGCCGTTGCCAGGGCGCCCTCGAAAATCGCGGTAAGCGCTAACGGGCGGGACGTCTCAGCTATTGCTCAGGGGCTGTCTGAAAAGTTCGGGAATTACATCTCGGTAGTCCCTTCGGACGGTATGAAATTTCTCAACATTCCGCCTGTAGGGGCCTCCAAACCCGCGGCATTAAGGTATTTACTCGGCCCCCACGGCATCGAACTGGACAGCGTACTGGCTTTCGGCGATGATATCCCGGACCTGTCGATGTTGTCAGCCTGCGGATTTTCCGTAGCCATGGCCAATGCCGTCGAAGAAGTCAAAGCCGCCGCCGGATATCACACCGCCGCCAATGACGACGACGGAGTGGCTATCGTCATCGAGAAAATGCTCGAGAGGGCCTGATGAGATCAACCCCTCACGCTTACATCTGTGTCTTCCCGTCAGGAGTCAGTATACCGGCGAAGTCGCCGGGAAGAACGACCGGCTCACCCTCCACCGGCTTTTTCATCTCGGCCCAGTGTCCCTCCAGCGGCTTGTCCAGCGGTACCCCCTGCTCTATCATGGCCTTCCTCACCAGCTTGCCGTCAAGCTCCCTGGGCGTAATGCCTTCCTTCAGACACATACCGGCCGCTATCCCGCAGGCCTGCCCCGTGCTCATACAGGGACCGATCAGACGCGTGGCGGTACAGGCATTGAACTCGGCTGAGACGCACCTGCCGGCTACCAGCAGATTATCGATCTTCAAGGGCACCAGCGACCTGTAGGGGACCTCGCAGTAGTCGCGGGGGTTGGTCCTGGCCTCGTATCCTCCCAGTTTCACAAAGGGGTGAATGTCACCCGAACACTGCGCCGGACGGCAAACCGCCGATCCTTTAGGCTCTTTCAAGTGCACGTGCCTCATGAAACCCAGCCTGGAATTGGTCGGATGGTGGGTATCGAAAAACTCGGGGAACTTCATCACCGCATCATCGAACTTGGCGCCGCAGGCCAGGTCTTCATCACTAAACATATATTCGCCCACTATACGCCGTGACTCGCGTACACCGAGGATGCTGGCCAGACCGATTACACGGGCTTTCTCGAATCCCGGGACATACTTCCTGAAGAACTTCTCCATCCAGCCTACCTGCTGGTGCTGTTCGATAATCTGCCGCGTCAGGTCTTCCACGTCATTGTTGCGGGGGAAGAAACTGTGACAGGTCATAACAGAAATATCGGCGTCCTCCGCCGTCGTACCGGGGATCTGATAAATCAGGGCCACAGGAAAGACATAGTAGGGCAGGTCCCCATTCTTCACGGCCTCTTCCACCAGGTCGGTCATGACGGTCATCTTGACAGGCACCCTGTATTTTTCGGCCTCTTTAGCCCTCCATTCCTGCATGGCCTGACCGTATTTCGTCATGTTGACATTGGCCATTCTGAAAGCCAGCGTGGTGGACATATTCAGCCCGGCAAACTCCGGACCGCCTGTCTCGCAGGGAACACCGGCGTAATTGGCCACATCCGCATCCCCGCTGGCGTCAATGAACATCCGGGACGATACCGCCATTCGCCCGGACTTGGAGTGACAGATTACATTCTTTATACGGCTGTCTTCCACCTCCGCATCGATAATATAGGCCCCGTAGAGGATCCTGGCGCCGGCTTCCAGCAGCATTCTCTCCAGCATGAATTTCCCCTTTTCCGGGTCGATCATGGGAGCGTGAGGCCTTCTGATCAGGCCGCCTTCGGCCTCCAGCCTGTCCAGCCACTCCATGCAGTTTCCCTCGATATTACCCGCGATCCCCGTGACATAGCAGTTGGTGGCCAGTCCTCCCAGAGAGATCTGGCTTTCCAGCAGCAGGGTCCTCAGCCCGTTGCGGGCAGCCGACAGAGCGGTGGAAACACCGGCCGTTCCGCCTCCCACCACCACCGCATCCATGTCATATTTGCTGGTATTTATCATTCTTCATCTCCTCCTGAACCGGTCAGCGGTCTATTATTTGCTTATCTAGTACGCAATACGAAGTTCCTCAATAATACAACTTCTACCCCGCCTGTTTCAACTACCTTAAAGAAAGTAATAATTTATACCCGGTTCTTACCCCACCCATCCCTTCTCCCTTGATGGGAGAAGGTCAGGATGAGGGTGATTTAATTTGTACCCCCTCACTTTCTTATTCCTCTCCCGCGTTGGGGAGAGGAAAGTTGGCGGATAACTGGGTAAGCGCAAGGGGCAAGTAAAGTTTGAGGCAAAGCGCTTCTTCTAAGTGCACCACCGGCTTCTTCCTTTGGAAAAGCCTGCCCCGTAACCTTTTGTCGACACGGGGGAAGACGGGAGAAGGATTTTGTTGGCTTTACAATCTGACCTGAAGCTTTGTACCCTCTACTACAACCTCATAAGCAGGTTCATCGGCAATTTTAGCGCGTACGGGTCCCAACCCGGGTCCGGCCAGATTTTTACCGGTCGTTATGTCAAACCTGGCGCCGTGCAGAGGGCACTTAACGGTAGTACCTTCAAGCTTGCCTTTTGAGAGATCTCCTCCCCGGTGCGTACATTTGCCGCCCATGGCGTAGAATTTCCCTCCAACCCTGGCGATCAGGATATCCCTGTCCATTACCTTGAAAGATTTCATAGTCCCCTCGGGTATGCTGTCTGCGGCGGTTACCTCAAAGGTATTTTTCATTTCCGTCATTTTGGATATTCCTCCTTTCATGCCTGTATTTTCATTATATCGAGTAATACCGTAAGAATGTCAGGCTTGTTTCCTGAGTCCGATGGTGTTATTAATAGAGATAATATTTTAACATGGCAAGTCCCGGGAGGATTGATCATGAACGATGACAAGAAAACGATTGTTGAAACTTCAGATGGAACGATCAGGGGTGTTTTTGAGAACGGGCTGTATGTTTTTAAAGGCATTCCCTATGCGGCTCCGCCGGTAGGCGAGAACCGCTGGCTGCCCCCACAGCCCCCCGCAACCTGGCAGGGAATACGCGACGCCCGTTTATTCGGACCCGTTTGTCCCCAGCCGGCCACCAGGATGGGCATTGCCGTAGGATCAAAGGAGGAAGAGGAGGAACCCCAGAGCGAAGACTGTCTTTTCCTGAACGTCTGGACTCCGGGCCTGGACGGAGGCAAACGGCCGGTCATGGTCTGGATTCACGGTGGCGCCTTCAGCATGGGGTCCGGTTCCAGTCCCATGCATCCGGGCAGCACGCTGGCAACACGTGGCAATCTCATCTGCGTCAGCCTGAACTACCGTCTGAGCTCATTCGGCTTTCTGCGGCTGAAAGAAATCACAGGAGGAAGAATTCCCTCCACCGGCAATGAAGGCCTTCTGGACCAGGTCGCGGCACTGGACTGGGTCCGCCGGAATATATCCGCTTTCGGAGGCGACCCGGATAATATTACCGTCTTCGGAGAGTCGGCGGGAGCCATGAGCACGGGATGCCTGCTGGCAATGCCGGCTGCCAGGGGCCTTTTCGCCAAAGCCATCATGCAGAGCGGGGCCAATACAGCCAAAGCGCTGGACAAGGCCGTCGATCTGTCCGGGCAGTTCCTGGACATCCTGGGAATCAAGCCTGCGGAAACCGGCGCGCTCAGGAAAGTACCTGCTGAACGGATGGTTGAGGCCCAGCAGGAGTTGAGCGCCAGGATGCTTAAACTCAAGATCCGCGGGGCCATACTGAAGCCGGTGGTAGACGGTGAAATTCTGCCGGCCTTTCCCATCGATGCGGTGAAAAACGGATCCTCCAGGGGCATTACCCTGATGGCGGGTTCCAACCTGGAAGAGTCCAGGCTGCTGACCGCGGGAGAAAAAAACCTGTCCAAAATGGATGAGGCCGCGCTGGTAAGACGCCTTGGGCGCATGCTTCCGGGGATAGATGTTCCGAATCTGGTTTCCAGGTACCGCGCAGCCAGGGCCAAACGCGGGGCTCCCGCTTCACCGGCTGAGACATTCCTGGCAGCCCAGACAGACCTCCAGTTCAGGATTCCGGCCGTCCGCCTGGCCGAGGCCCACTGCGCTCAAAACCAGACCGCCTACAACTACCTTTTCACCTGGAAATCAGCCATGGAAAATCTGGGGGCCTGCCATGCCCTGGATGTCGGCTTTATTTTCGGCACCTGTAATGCCGATTTCCATGGATCGGGACCGGTGGTCGAAAAGCTTTCCGCCTCCATGCAGGACTCCTGGATAGCTTTCGCCTCTACCGGTAATCCGTCCTGCTCAGCCCTGGGTGAATGGCCGGCCTACTGCCGTGAACGTGCGACCATGCTGCTGGGAGAAGAATGCCGGGTGGAAAAGGAAGTCTTTGAAGAGGAGCGCAAGGTCTGGGATATCGTGCCCAACAACCTGATCGGCTGGTAGGTCTTGCGTAGAAGTACCGTGAATACCTGGCAGTCGAAGATTACTACTAAAGTACTGACATTCTGGAGTCGACATCCGGGTCGCCAGAGGACTCCGCAAGTGGAAGCCTGAACTTTGTTCAGGACGATGACCGGA
>JAFGOB010000146.1 GCA_016926695.1 Dehalococcoidales bacterium
CCCACACACCAGTTGGTGCCACTGTTCCATAGCCTGATAGGACAGTCTGCGTTGGTCACCGGTCCTTTACAACCAAGCTCAAATAAGCAATAAGGGTCTGAGTATTTCTTTGCAAATCTTCCGGCATCAAAATGCCCTCGTCTCTGGCAATTGTCGTGGATTAACTTTCCATAGAAAGCAATCGGACGTCCCAAGTCATCGGTTTCAACCGACCCCAAGCCACCAATGAGCACTGACGCCACTGTGCCGATGAACCAATCAGGATGAGGAGGGCAGCCAGGCAAATTAATAACCGGTGTCTTAATCCCTTTCTCCAAGAAAATTGGCTGAACTGCTTTACATCCAGTTGAATTGGGAGCAGCAGCAGGTATACCGCCAAATGCAGAGCAACTTCCTATGGCAATTACTGCCATTGCATCGGAGCCAAGCGTGATAAGATGTTCCAGTATCGGTATGCCGTGGCCATCCCTCTCTCCCATCTCACAGTAAACGCCATCGTCCTTTGTGGGAATTGCACCCTCGACAACCAGGACATAACCCCCCTTATCCTTAGCCAGGTCGTACATCGCTTGCATCGCTAAATCACCAGAAGCAGCCATTATCGTTGGGTGGAAACGAAGGCTCACGTGCTGTCCTGGCACGACTTGATTGAGAAGTACGTCCTGAATCTTGGGGCTCAGGCTATTGAGAACAGAGACCGAGCATCCTGTGCAACCTGCCCCCTGTAGCCAGATTACGGGTACCTCTGCAACGGAATCAGCCAGCAACTTTTCGAAGTTTGGAAAGCGCATTAGCAACAACCCGAGTGCTGCTGTAGAACCGGCGGTCAGCTTGAGGAAATCACGTCGCGACAGCTTTTTGGAAAATGGCATAACGAAACCTCCAACTATTATTCAATAAATAGATGCTGTTAGCCGAACAAGCACTTAGAACACCATCTTTGATTCTGTGTTCTTGGGGGTGCCGATGCCGGGGATACGACCTTTTGTGGAGCTAAGTCGGCGAAAATAGCCCTTTCTAAGGTACCTACATCGACAACCCCGAGACTACAGAACCAACTCTTAGCTTCTTTTTTTCCTTACTCCATTCTTACCTTTCATACTTAGGCGTTAAGAAAAAAATAAGAGCGCCGAAAAGGAGGCGCTCTCATAAATTAAACGTCTTTCACTCTCCTTTCCAAATATGGGAGGCGTCATCGTTTCCAATGACACCCTCGGGTTGTAAAACCACCGTCTGTTAACCATGCATTGATGTTTAGATTAGACAGATCGGAGAGTATTCAGTTGTTAAAGCTGCAAAATGGGATTAGATACTTGGCTTAATATAATATACATATTACAGAATGATGTCAACACCACCCTATATACGTTCCCAAAATTTAAAATTAGAAGTTATACAGAAGCAAAAGCGGCTTGAGTTACTGCAGAATTGGTTTGACCCTGATAATAGCATGCCAAATTGACTAACGAAAAAGGTAAACTACAAATACTAGAAGTGGATAGTATTTAATTTGTGGTGATGACACTACCTAAATGGTGAGCCTAAGTGTACAATAGACAGAACTTTTAGTCTAGCCTTCACCCTCTCCAAATAACCGGCAGGATCACACTTAACAGGCTTTCGTTCAATATAATGTAACTTAACAAGTAGTATAGATTGTTGGAGGCAAGTCACCTGAGAAATCAGGTTGTCGTTCTTATATACAGCATTATTAAAATGCACAGCAAACTCGAGGGTATGTTAATCCTATCCAGTCTTAACAGCCGTTCTAAGAGGCGGGACGCTGCAATAAAGACAACAATTAGGATCACCGGGAGACTCTTCGGGATACTCTTAATAAAGGGGTAATATAGCTGTCTAGATTCTTGTAGCCAAAAAGGCTTCATAAATGAGGATGGAGTGAAGCCTTACCCACAAGAGCAGGCCTCATCCCATTCAGTAAGCGGTTAGCTTTTTGTTCCCGCCAGAATTTCGATTTCCGTTAGAAAAAGCCAGAAACTGGGAGGATTGAAGAAGAGATGAGAACGGTGTAGAATACTCAACATTATACGAGTTTCTAATTAGAATCAGAGCATCGCCGAAAATCAAGTTACCATGATTAAGACCGGGTATATGAATTGAAAATGAGTAAGCTTATTTTGCTGGTTCTGCTTCCATTTCTTATTCTGACTCTAGTTCTACCTGCACTTGTTGCTGCGCAGTATGGTGGCAAGGAGGAGGTAATCGAACAGGTCTTGGAGGTTACAACAGAACAGCTATCAGGTTATCGCGAAATAGGCGATCAACCTGACGGATCATATATTCAACGCTATTGCTCCTGCGATACGGAATGCTGTCAGGGGGAAGTGCAATATTTTAAAGATGACTCTTTTTGGGAGTACAAACTGGAGATATGTCGATGGGATACAGAGAGCAAAGCAACAGCTTACCTGGTAACCCAATTAGAGTCATACCTGAGCTCTACAACTTTTCATGAATACCCTGCGGGGATATGGACAACGTCGGAACAGGGGCAACCATCTGTTCTTATGTGGCAGTCTGACAAGTTTGTATTTTATATTGACGCCACTAACAAACCTGTAAAAGCTGCTGCCGAAATATTATATGCCAATGCGGTTAATTACGGGCTTATTACCAGTGCTCAAGAAACTGTTGCCCAAGACTCCGATGGAGATGGTGTTCCGGATGATATAGACCAGTGTTCAGGTACACCACCCGGCACACCTGTGGATGCTACGGGATGTCCCCTAGCCACAGGGATAGGCATAGCGGTCTCATTGGATGGGCAGGACTATGGCCCGGGAGAAGTAATAAAAGTCAAAGTTGATGCATGTGATGGTGCAACGGGAGACCCTATACAAGGGGCTAGTGTGCAACTTGAGGTTAAAGGGCCTCAAGGAGTTATACAACCGGGGATCGCTACGCCCTTTGGGCCATCGACGGATGCGCTGGGAGACTATAAAGCGGATGTTTTTCTACCCGATGGCATTGCCGAGGGTACGTATACACTACGGGCGATAGTGTCTGCTGCTGGATATCCGCAAGCTATCAGGTCAGTGCAATTCAACGTGGGGCTTTTAGGTTTGCAGGTAGTAGTTTCCACTGCCAGTGGCAAAACACAGTTTGAGCCCGGAGACACCACATATTTTACCGTGACGGTCTTTGAAGCGAAACCAAGCGGTAATGCTGTTGATGACGCCGTGCTTTCGATCAATGCCCCTGGTGCTCCGTCGTCAATGACGACCAATCCTAACGGTGAATACAGCTGGAGCCACACATGGACTGAACAGGAGCGCGGGACCTGGCAAGTAGATGTCAAAGCATCCAAGCCGGGGTATAGCGATGGCCAGGACACGATATCCATCGTTATAGGGGGTCTACAAATTGTCGTTACTACAGATAAAGCTAACTACATACTTGGCGACGAGATATATATAACCTGTCAGGTGAACTCACCCGAGGCAGATGAGCGGGATACTGATGTGGAAATCCTCATATACGATAGCGACTCGACCTTACTTGACAGGTACCAGGCTCCCGAGAACAAGGAAGGTATATATCAGCATTCATATCCAATTAGAGGTGAAGTCTGTGCAACTCAATGGACAATAGTAGCCATGGCTAGAAAGATAGGTTATGGCGCGCTAGAAGCTAAAACGCTCGTCAGCATAAACGATTCCATCGACTTGAAGGCTACTATGAAGGTAAAGCAGAACTTGACACCGCCTATGATGAGTACGCTTGTTCCTCATTTAGGTAAAGCTGACGTTAGAATAGAGCTGAAAATCAGTGGCGAGAATAAGAAATACGAGGTTGATTTAAGCAATATCCCCGTGCGTTTCTGGATAGACAGCCCCTCAAAGCTAAGCCCAGAGCAAACTCTCACCGCCAAGGGTGGCCACGCGAAGGCAACTGTCGACTTTCATCCGGACGAAGACGGCAAGATTTTCGCCTACGCAGAGTACCCTGCCAGGCTGAATGTGAGCCCTGACCAGACGACGGCGCCCTCTGATGAACTGGCAACGGAGAAAGTGCTGCTGCGGTCGATTTGCGACCAATACAACACAGGGATGTACGAGAATAAACCTGTAAGCGACATTGCGCTGTCCACAGAAGAATTAAAGAGCCAGTTTGCACAGGCAGTCGAGGAATACGGGGAAAATCGTGTGAGCGCCTCTCACCACTTAGAGCCCACCCTATTGTCGTTCCTAGCGAATCCGGGTACAGAGTGTTCGGTAACTTATTATACCGGCAAAGAAACAGCACTTAGGGACTATGTAGAGGCTGCTGACTCAGGCAAAGGGAAGATTACGCCCGGGGATCTTTTCAAACGCTCGCTCCAACTAAATGACGGGGACATGACCGATGCCCTCCTGACCTGTCACAATTTACTAAGGGCGGCTGCACGCGGTGGGGAAGACCTCCCGCTGACGCCCGATGAGCAGCAGATACTAGATAAAGGATACGATAAATTCGACAGAGACCAATTTGATAAGTGGCAAACAGTACGGAGTAAAACCGGACGATATGCAGATGAAGAAACATTCAGCAAGCTGGCGCCTTTACGGTCCAACGATAATGAGGGTGCCTGGTATCACCTGTTTGGAACCGCCACCCTGGCGCTGAACTCCCAGTCGTCTTATATCAAGTGGGATAGTCTGGAAATGCTGCCTAATATTCCCATCCACCAGATAAAAAATAGAGGGATAGTGGAGATAGAGGAAGGCATGGTCTCCGGTGACAAGTGGGCTGATCCACCTGAGTACTGCATTGACAACTTCGGGCTGGAGATCGGTGATCTGCTTAGGCAAAAGTCGAGGCAAGCCAGCGAGTCTAGAGTTGAGGAACGGATACGCCTCAGCGTCCCTCTTGATCAATGGAAACTCGAAGGGCGGAACACAATGGCCATCAGGATGGCTTGCCCAACCTCCATCACAGTCACGAACGTGGATACAGGCGAGTACTTTGAGCTACAGCAGGGAAAAACTCCAGACGGCTCCCTTCCTTGCCGATTCATACTGGTACCGGAGGATGACACGTTCGGTCTTCTACTAATAGTCGAAAGCGGGGATTATGATATAGATATGGAAGCCGCTGAAGATGGTACTACCTCTGTCTATGTTTATGATTTCGCCAGTCGAACCGGGGCAGACTATGCAGATTTTACAGTCCAGAGCGGTGATACTATCGGCCTTCCAATCCATTCCGGTAATGTTGGAGAACCGATGACCAAATCAGACCACTCACAGATTTATCCTGTAATAGACCAGCTATCGGAGCAGGAGGAGAAGGAGATTCGTCAGCAGGTGGAGGAGAAATATGCCGCAAATGCTGAAAACCAGCCCCCCGTGGCTTCATTTTTCACACTGCCCGAGACGCCGGTAACAGGCGACTACATCGCACTAGTTAGCACTTCCTCCGATCCAGACGGCGAGAGGTTGATACATTCGTGGTATTTGGACAGGCAATACATTCTTCAGGCTGCGGATAGCATGAATTGGGGGATTGAAAACCTGCCGCCCGGACAGCATACCATAAAATTGGTAGTTGAAGACTTCGACGGTGCGAGCGACGAGTGCGCAGTGCTGATTAGTCTGGCCAAAGCAGGCGGCCTGCTTGGTAAACTAAAAGGGCTGATAGATTCCCCAGCGAAGGCTATTCAGGGTATAGACCTCAAACTTCCTGTGGTGAACATCATCATCGGGAAGGATAAGATCACGATAACCATCGAGGGCGATGAGGACGCTGTAACCCGGATAGAGATAGAGTTCCCGTAGTGCTGTATCGCCGGGGTATACTACGGAGGCCAAACGGCTTAGTGACTCAATGCCCTCAGTAACTTCTTTAGGATGCTGTTCTGGGACAGACCACGGCGGTTAGGGAACTGGTGGAGCTGATGGGATTCGAACCCACTACCTTCTGACTGCCAGTCAGACGCTCTCCCGATTGAGCTACAGCCCCACGTCAAAAAG
>JAFGOB010000147.1 GCA_016926695.1 Dehalococcoidales bacterium
AACCAGATGGCCGACCCGATGCTGCGCGGGATCAGCCGTGCTGCTGACGGCGGCCTGGACCCCCGTCCGAAGAACGGCTCGCCTGCCTTGTCCGGCGGCAGTGCGGCTCCTGCCGATGGATTTTTCACCCAGGTATCGTACCGTGGAGCGTTCGGCACGGGTACGAGCTGGCTGGCCGGCTGGACCAACCTGGACCACCTGGGCATCCTGGGCGACCTGGATGCCGGCGAGGTAGTCGTTACCAAGACGTGCAACTTCAACGGCGACGGCGTGATCAACATCGCCGACGTGATCGCTTTCCTGGCGCTGGCCCGGGAAAACCCGAATGATCCGAAGGTGGACTGGGACGGGAACGGCAAGTACCAGATCAACGATGCAATCAGCCTGCTGCTGGACATCAGGGACGGCGCCTGCCCGGACGCTTCAGTGCAGCTTGCCGGTGCCGCTGAAGGGGCCGGGCTTACGGTGCTCGACCTTTCCGCCGAAGACCGGGCTTACTTCGAGGAGATGCTCGGGCAGATGTCGCTTACCGAGGAAGAGCAGGCCGCAGCCGAGCTGATCCTCTACGGGGCGGCCGCACCCTCGAGCCTGCCCCGGGCGTTCACGTTGGCCCAGAACACACCCAACCCGTTCAACCCTTCCACCACCATAAGCTTCAGCGTGCCCGAGGGACGCAACCTGCACGCCACCCTCAGGGTCTACGACCTCAGGGGCGGCCTGGTGCGCACCCTGGTGGATGGAGTCAGGGAAGCCGGGACCTACCAGATCTTCTGGGATGGGGCAGATGAGCGCGGGCGGCAGCTCTCCAGCGGGGTCTATTTCTACCGCCTGGTGGCCGGGGAATATTCGCAGACCAGGAAGATGGTCCTGCTCAAATAGTACAGCAGGTCGGATATGGGTGGGAAGGCTGGTTATTTTCTCCAAAACCCTTGAAGGATTGACATAGATCAGACGATTGACAATCTCCCCGGATCGTTATCGTTTGGACCCGGAGAAAATGCCAGGCTTCCCACCCGATAATTTTTCTGAAGATGGATTGAAAGAGCGTCCCCAGGACGCTCTTTCGTTTTTCCGGGGCTGATGACGCAGCCCTGAGGTCCGCCTCTCCAGTCATTCCCGCCTGGCCCGGCTTCGGTTGAAATTGGACTATAGCTGGGGAAAGGGTAATTATTACGTCATGGTTTGGGGAAAATTACATATCCCGAGAGACGGTATTCAGGCTCATTCCCCCGTACTATTTTTGCCGGGATTATTGGCGCACTTGACCGGATACTTTTGCCCCGTTTTATATGTTTTTACAGCCGGTTGAAGCGAAGTAATACCGTATAATCCGCGTATAATCCAATCAGTTCCAAAGAAGAGGCGATGAAAACGGAAATTCTACTCGCTAAAAGGTTAAGAAAGCGAGTCTATACAGTCTGGCAGAACTAAATGTGAAAAATACAATACCCTAAAAGAATCCAGTCTAATCCGGGAGAATGGAAGGCTTACTTCAACAGCACCATCTTCCTTGTCTGCATGAACTCTTCGGTCTGGATACGATAGAAATACACTCCACTGGAGGCAAGGCTGCCCTTGTTGTCTGTTCCATCCCAGAATACAAAATATCTACCTGCCTCTTTTACCTCCTCCACAAGAGTTCGTACGAGGGCACCCCGAATATCGTAGACTTTCAACACAACTTCTACGGTTCGTCCTTCCGGCACTGTGTAGCAAATCGCAGTGGATGGATTGAAAGGATTCGGGCTGTTCTGGCTTAGGGAAAACACCTCCGGCATTCTCGCCGCCCCGGTTTTACCGTAAAGGGCCAGGCGCAAAGCGGCTTCCTGCTCCGAAGTCAGGTTCATCTGCGACATAACTCTTTCCAGATATTCGATATCCTCCGTGCTTAAGCTATGTACCATGGGGGGGATCGGTGCCGGGACCCTGTTGGCTGCCAGCAGTCCGGAGGCATCCGGGCAGGTGCCATTCATAATATCAAGTAACAGCAGTATAGCGTCGGAGATCACATATTTGCCATCCTCGTTCCAGTCTACTCGCGGATCGTTGGGGTTATCCCGGGCCATCAGCAGGAAGGTTATCACATCGTTGATTAAAATTTTCCCGTCTCCCGAGAAATCGCAGGACTTGGAGGGAGGTTCTCCACTGCCGCCGGTGCGAACCTGATAGCGAACTCCTGTAACTGGAGGCCTTATTAGCGGATCACCGAAATAATCCGTCAGGTTTAGCAGCCCGCTACCACCATCCGGGTAATTACCATAATTGGTTCGAAACAGCCAGACATCACCTTGGCCGGGAACTGTTTCTTGCGGCGTGGAGACTTTGAGTTGCATTCCGCAGAGAAACAGGTAAAACTTCACATCGCTGCCGGTCCTGCTGGGAGTCCTGGGCGCTTTTGGATTTGATCCGGCTCCTGAAAAGTCGCTTTCGGTTAGCTCCGCCCTCATTTTGCCGGACAATCGTATAAACCTGCTCCAGCTTTTGTAAAAACTCCAACTGGAACCGGGCATACGATTATAAGGTATCTCAACATTGTGTGTCAGGTCCCATACCTCCAGGGTCAAGGAATCACCGACCTCATGCCAGCGCAGCTCGATATCCGCCGCCCGGTAGCCTATGGGCACGCTGTTGTTTCCGCCGTTATATCCTTGAAGTAACTCGACATCCTCCAGTGGCGTAGTTCCGGTTATGATATCCACATTATTCCAGACCGACAGATCTAGATTGTAAGGCAATAACTCGAACTCCAGGTTAAAGGGAACGCCCACATCATCTTTCGGGGGATATAAAAAGAAACGCGCTCCGTGTCCCGGATAGGCCGCCCATTCGCACTTGATCATTTTTGAATCTGAAAAAAGCACTTTTCCCAGCTTGTCGGTAAGGCTCACATAGACCCGGTTCATCAACAAGTAGTCATAATCCGGCACTACAGCCGGATTTTCCGTCTCGTCTGGCTCGCCTATGATAGAATCTATAACAATGTAATAAGTCTCATAGGTTTGCCCGGCATCCTGAATGAAGATGAACGGATTTCTCAGAGCATTGGTGGGAGTGGCTCCGTCGATCAACCGGTAATCTTCGACCTGGATATCTCGATATCCGATATTCAACGAATCTCCCGATCCGTCTATCATCACCAGGTCTTCAGCTTCATCCGTGATCAGTTGCCGTCGGTAGCCATCCGGATTGCTGCTGGGAATCACTCTATTGTCCGGTCCGAAAACAACCGGACTTTCCCGTGAGAAAACTGTGGATACATCATCTGTATCCAAGGCATTCCAGTCATAGGCGGTAACCAAGTAATAATAAGGAAAACAGTTCTCAAGGCCGGTGTCGGTAAAGCTGTATTGCAGCCCTGCCGACAGGTCAAACTCAGCCAGTAATTCCGCATCCCCTGCTCTGCCGGTTTTCGACCGGTACAACCGGTATCCCTGAAAGTCGTACTCGCGGTAGTCGTTAGAGCCTGCGTAATAATCGTACATCTCATCCCGGGAGGTTTCGCTGATATCGTCCCAGGTGATAGTCACCTGCCGGTCTCCCGGCATGAGTGTGGCATTGGGTGGCAGGGGTGTACCGGGATGAATAAAGCCGTTACCGTATATCTCGATAGCTGATGAAGCCAGATTTATCAGGTTACCTGCTTCAATAGCAACACCCTCATCAGAGTTATCAGGGACAGGATTATGCACCGGGTATGCACAAAGCCAGGCAAAATCGAACTTTACTGCCGAATCTGGCGGAAGAATGAGTTCGTCACTCTGGGCCATGCCCTGAAACAAATCACCCTCCCATGAGGAAAGATAGACACTAGAGTCTGAACGGGGATCGGCAACATTACCGGGATTAGGCCCCGGGCCTTGGCGCTCCAGGTACAGCTTTCCTCGAAACATGTTCCAGGCGTCATCTGTTTTCATGCGGTCCGAGGCCCAGAGCGTCCATCCTGCATGTACACCTCCATCATATGGCATGCCAGTTCTATCTGTACTGGCTACAGTAATAGGAATCTCTTCTCCATTAACCTCCGGAGTGTGCAGGAATACCATGCCCATAAATCCTACCTGACCACTGTAGCCCACGGAGTAAAAGTCACGGTCTAAACCGAAAAGAAGTCGAATTGAAGGAACATATCCAACATAGTCAGGTCCATCCCAGCCACCACTTTCTCCTCTCAAGGCGGCGTATTGCCCAATCATCATGTGGTTGATATCGGTAGGCAGCAAATATGGTACTCCCGGTGGGGTAACCGGCCCCCGGGAGGGATCGCCGTTCCAGGCGTAAAAGTGCCAGCGGCTCATGTTGCGGCAAGTTACCAGATGAAACTGAATGTCCCGGACGCCGGGATAGTTGAAAGACATGATCCGCTCTTCGAATTGCACCGGTAATGGAGGTCCGTAGCCCTCAAAGAATTCATTTAAGTTCAGACCGCCTATTTGGCCTCTGACATTCCAATCGGGGTGTTGGATACAGATCACATCCTCGTCGCTGATCACGATCGGCTCGCCATTGATATCACCCTTTCCGTCACCGTTCACATCGGTCCTGAACTCCGGCGGCCAGGCATCCAGGTCGCCTGCACGGGTGCTGACCTTGAGCTTGAGCGCCCCTTGGGGCAGGTCCATTCCCCCGTCCCCGTCCAGGTCCTGCTGTGCCACATAGTACAATCCGTTTTCCCTCCACCAGAAATTGGTGGGAATCCGGCCTGGATCGTGAGCTCCGTCATTGTGGCGCTGAATGGTGGTATCCATTTTTTCGTCAAGCGAAAAATGTCCCACGCCGCCGTACCACAGGCCTGGCCAAGCCATCATTTTTTCACCTGACCCGCGGGGCCAGATTATCGCGGTTTGTAAATCCCAGTTTCGGTGTTGGCCGGAGGTGTGAAGAATCACTTCCAGGTTGTTGCCCTGAGTATTATACCATTCGGTAGTCCCCGGTATTAAGCCGTAATCCCCTCCACCGGAGTTAATTTCGTAGACAAAATTACCGATCACAGACAACTGGATCAAACCGGTATTCTGCAGGTCGTGGCGGAATTTCGGCCAGGGGCTGTCTGCCAGCCCGGCCTCTGTTCCACTGTCAATGGCATACAGGTATCCGTCCTCCGAGCCGAAATAAACAGTACCGTCATTTCCTACCGCAGGTGAGGAATTGACCGGACCGCCTGTGATATACTTCCATTTAAGCGCCCCCTCGGATGTTATGGCGTATAAATTGTAGTCCTCAGATCCCACATAAATAGTCCCGTCACTGCCAACCGCCGGCGAAGAGTTGATAGGCCCCTCTGTAGTAAACAACCATTTAAGAGTACCATCAGGCGTTATGGCATATAGAGTGTGATCCTGTGATCCAACATATAATGTCAAATCCGGTCCGATTGCAGGAGATGAGAAAATCGGCCCTCCTGTCTGGAAACTCCATTTCTGTTCACTGTTTGAGCTAAAAGCATATAGATTATTGTTAAAAGAACCAATATAGATGTTTCCGTTGGCATCAACTGCAGGGGATGACTGCACGGGGCTACCTTCCAATCTCTGCCAGGACAAAGATAAATGTGTTAAGAAGGCATTCAATTTATCTCCTATACCGACATAGACTGTCAAGTCGCTGACAATTGCCACCGAAGAAAAATCCATGTTACCATCAGCCAAGTATGTAGCATTTACTAACTGTTTCCATGGATCAGTAATGGGGCCGTCTTTATTTATGTAGGTATTGAATCTGGCACCGCTGCCAAGATAAATATTCCCATTACCGCCTATGGCCGGAGATGCTGTTATCGAACTGCCGGTATTGTAAATCCAGTTTTCTGTTCCATCGGAATTAACGGAATATAAAGAGCTGTCTTCCGAACCGACATAAATTCTTCCGTCCCAGTTAATCGCCGGTGAGGATTTAATCGGACCGTTTGTAGTGAATTGCCAATTGAGGGTGCCATCCGGGTTGACAGCATACAAGTTGTGGTCTTCAGATCCCACATAAATAGTACCATCCGAAGCGACCGCAGGACTGGAAAAGATCGGCCCCTCTGTCTGGAATTTAAATACCAGGTCCCCGGCTGCCGGGAAAAGCTGCATCGCATAGCCTATCAAGCAAAAAAAGCATCCTGAAACGATAACTTTTACGGATCGTATGCCACTCATTTTGCCTCCTTGATAAATCTTCAATAGAATAAAATCGACATTCCCCATATCAAAATTGAAACAGTAAAAAATAGCCTTCATTCTCGATTGTGAGTAGAATTTATCAATCTACCCAGTCTGCTTCGATAGATTCCCAGTGCTTCCGTAATAAATTAGCCGCTCTCATCTGAGATATCAATGAGTTACTGAGTCTGAGCAGGAAAAAAAAGAGCTACTTCTCCCACGGTATTATCTGCAACACAGGATTCTATGCAGGACGACATCACAATCGGGCAAAGCAGGCAAGCGGAAGGTAAAAATAACGCCGCGCAGTTTAACCCGAGCCAATGAGAGAAAAAACATTTCCCTCCGGATTTGTTTTACTTTTAAACCTGTCCCGATGCTTGAAGTTATAAAATCGAGGCGATATTTTTATGACTCATTTTCGACAGTTTGGGCCTCATTTTTGAGGTCTTCAATTTGTAACTTATTGA